>JAIWNO010000267.1 GCA_020216785.1 Desulfomonile sp. | reverse complement strand
CCAAAAGTTCTGACCGAATCGCAGGTCTTTTGGTGGGTGTAGGGAGGTCCCGTGAACGAAGATTCGACGGCCTTGCGTCGCTCGAAGTGAACAGGACCTCCCTACACCCTGGAGAAATCAATCGGAAATTATTTTTGGCAACTGCCATACGCCAACAGAATTTGCCGGGATGACAACCACAAATCCGACACAATCGTGTTCCTGGAGAAGAAAAACCGCCGTGCCGTCGGCGGTTAGGTTATGAATTCCATGAGGTTTTTCATGGTGGAGCTGAGGGGGATCGAACCCCTGACCTCTTGAATGCCATTCAAGCGCTCTCCCAGCTGAGCTACAGCCCCATGAATTTTTTATTTTAAACAATTATCGGGATTTCTGTCAACGACTTTCCGCTAGCCGGTCAGGTTCAGCCTTATCCCGAGGATCTGCGCGGGATCTGATATCCTTAGCAAGTTGTAGGGCGGATCGGCGTTATAAATGTCGCCAATTCTCACCTCGCGCATTACTTCCTCAATGTCCGGCGCGGTAATCTTCTTCTTGTCCAGCAGGTCTTCCAGCGCCGTGATCTTCCTCAACGACAAGAACACGTACACTCGGTCACCTGCGCGCTTCTGATCGTAAGCGAATCCGGCTCCAACCGTGGGGATCAATACCGCCTCGTGCGCCCGAATCGCAGCAGTCTGTCTTACTACCGGTTCCGGAGTGGGTTTGGGCTTTCTCCCCCTCGGGGTGGGCGGCGGCGGCTTCGTCTTGGCCGGATAAAGCATCACGACACCGTCAGGCCCTTCTCTGAACACGTACAGGTATCCATTTACATTGGACACGAACCGCATTTTATATTGATCGCCCTTGTTGAGTGTCGTGGTAAACGGCTTGGGAGGCGAGAACTCCTTCTCACCTTTAGCCTTGATTATGAGTTGGCCTGTAAGGCCGATGATGGGATAGGGGATCACGATCTTTTGGCCCTGTTCCACCTTTGCGGGAGAGGAAAGCTGATTGTACGAGGCCAGTCCCGCCGCGAGCGCGGGGTCTCCCATCTCCTTTTCGGCAATACTCTCCAGAGTATCCCCCTCCTTTACCGTATACAGGTACGTGTCGGGATCGTTCCCGTCCTTCATAGGCTTGGGCAGATCATCCCACGGAAATGCTTTGAAGTAGTCACCCTTGAGGGAGAGCGGCGGCTTGGTCTCCTCGATCGGCGGGAGGGGTGGGGGCTCGTCCTTTTTTGGAAAAAACGCGCACCCGCCGAAAAGCCCCAGAATGAGGAAGGAAATAACACCTACACGCACACGCTTCATGAGATCCTCCTGGACCGGCCGCCGGGGCCGCGAACTCTCACCTGGCAGTTTTCGGGGGCACAGCAGCGGGGCTCCTCGCGGGAACCGGGCGCCCTGCGGTCGGCTGTGCCGTAGAAATCCCCTGCATCCCTTTCCACTGGTCGAGGAATGCCTGCATCTGGTCCGTCCAGCTTCGGGGCGCGTACTGCGCAGCACGGCGAGCAAGGTCGTCAACTGGTTTGGCGAGCCTCGATTCCTTCACCACCGGCCAGTCCGGCAAGCCCACCAGGAGCGCCTCCACCACCGCCACCACGACGAGAAAACCGCCCGCAGCACCCATGGCCGCGCCAAAGACGCGGTCCAACCAGCCGAGCCGTGTTAGATCCAGCAGCGCGTCCAAAAGGCGCCGAACCACAACAAATACTCCCTGCACAGCGATGAAGATCATTATCATCGAAAGAATCATCGAGATATGCGGGTCCAGCGAAGAGATCTTTCCGAGGTACGGTTCAACGGACCGGTAGTACCGCAACGCACAGACTACGCCAAGCACAAGGCTGGCCAGCGCCGCCAATGAGCGGATGAAGCCTTTCCAGATTCCCAGGATCGCAGTGATTGCCAAGGTGCCCAGAACAAAAAGATCAATGAGGTTATACGATTCGATGGCGTTCATTCAGTCACTCTCGGGCCCGGCATGGCTCATGTCCGGCCTCCGCGGCTCTGCACACGGCCGGAGCGCTCCTTTCAGAGAGTGGGGGAGGCACGGTAATTTGTACAGACTGCCTCTTCCTCCTACCCCTGGTAGTATAAACCACAATATTTGTCAATGTAAATCAAAGTGTTTATTATGAAAGCTAAAGTTCTGCTCCACATCAGCGGCGTACAGCGAAAACCGTCCTTGACAGCGCGCCCTTGCCGGGTGGTAATGTCTCGCATAATTGTCCGTCATCCTGCATATCGGAGCGAATTATCATGAACCGCAGCAAAGGCCGAAAAGCCGACGAGCTACGCACGTGGCGCATCACGCGAGGAATTCTGGACCACGCGGAAGGGTCGGCTCTCGTAGAAGCAGGCAGAACAAGAGTTATCGTCTCGGCCACCGTGGAAGACCGGGTCCCGCTCTTCCTGAGGAACGGAGGCAGCGGTTGGGTCACCGCGGAATACGGGATGCTCCCGCGCTCCACTCACACCCGATCGCCACGAGAAAGGGGCGCCCGTGTCGGAGGCCGAACCCTCGAGATTCAACGCATGATCGGACGGTCTCTCCGAGGCGTGACCGACCTGAGCGCGCTGGGGGAGCGTACCATCACCTTGGATTGCGATGTGATCCAAGCCGACGGCGGTACGCGCTCGGCCGCGATCAGCGGCGCATGGGTTGCGCTCTATGACGCGCTCGGAACTCTTGTGGACGCGGGTCTTATCACCACCCGGCCCCTGCTGGACTCCATAGCCGCAGTGAGCGTCGGGATCGTAGGGAATGAATTGGTGTTGGATCTGGACTACGAGGAAGACTCAGTTGCGGAAGTGGACATGAACGTGGTGATGACAGGAAGAGGGCGGCTTGTAGAGGTGCAAGCGACGGCAGAGGGGAAGCCGTTTTCGCTGGCGCGAATGAACGCGATGGTGCGGCTTGCACAGCGGGGGATCCGGGAGATTGAGGCGCTTCAGCGTTCTGCATTGCAGGGAGAGAACGGCCCGACACCCAGATGATCACATTAGCAATAATATTCATCAATATCAATATGTTATAATAATTTCAGAGAATAATGCGCGGCACCAGGTGCGAAATCCATAAGCAAATTAATATTAGTATTTTCAATATTATATCTCCCAAGTCTCAATCTAATTCTCGAACTGTCTCCCGGCAAATTTCATTTAGATTCTAGTTTCTTATCATAAATTTTCAATTACTAATCATTTTTTGCTTGACAAAAAAATTAAGAAAGCTAAACCCACTGATAACGAAATCTTGTCCCTTGGAGGGAGGGTATGTTGAGAAGAAATGTACTTAAGGTACTGGTATGTATGCTATTCATAGCGGTATGCTTTGCTCCAGCCGCGCACGCATACTCCATTGTCCACGCGTCCGCTCCGCCAACCATCGAAAACCTCTTCGCTCCCGCGGCTCCTCAGTTCCGACCCGCTGCCGCCGCTCCCGCGAAGCTGGACAAAATCTCTAAAGTCAAGCCGATCTACAAGGTGCGTCCAGAGCAATTCTTGACGGACCCGCAAACCCTCGGTTGCGTGCTGTCTCCATCCAACCCCAGGGGATGGGAGCTTGATGCGGAAGTCATCTTCGCCAGGGCCAAGGGCAAGGCTCGCTATCTGACGGGTCAATGGGGCTGGTCTCCCTACGGCGCCGACTACGTAGACTTCAACGGGGACATGGGCCTGCCCGACCATACCGCGATCGGGACCTTTTCCGCTCTCTTCCGACTGCGACCAAATTGGGCAGTCCGGTACTCCATCATGCCCATGGCGATTGACGGCTCAGGAAGCGGTGGAAGAAACTTCTCCTTCGGCAGGAACTTCACCTACAACGTCGGCCAGCAGACTCGAGTCAAGTGGGAGCGTATTTATCAGCGAGCCGGTTTGATGTATGAGCCAATCCGTACGCCCAGGGCGAGGGTGAGCATTTTCGGGGATTATGTCCGTCTGGACGAAAAAGTCTCAGTAATCCAAGTGGGCTGCTGCGGCGACACGTTCGATCACGATCTGAATATGGGGATGGCCGGTGTCGAAATCGAGCGCTGCATGAAGACCGGCCGATTCTGCGACACGCTCTCAATGCAATGCCGTGCCGGCGTGGCTTTCCTCGATCAGGCCTTCGGTTCGGATATCAGCACCGGCATGAAATACAAAATCCCTATGGGCAACGGTCGATGGGGATACCTGGAGGGCGGTTATCGGTACCTGACCTTCAAAAAAGGGTATAGCGATTTCAAACAGATCGATACCACCATTGAAGGCGGTTACATGAAGATGGGGTTTGTATTCTGATGCCGGCTAGAGCGGGTGCCAAAAGAAATGTCCGATTGAATGGCCGCCGAAACTCGGTCAGTAATCTTGGCAACTGCCATCAGTGAAGCCATGAGAGGCGCAGGGCGTCTGGAGGGAACCGGCGCCTCTCTCCCACCATCTTCGGTACTCTAGAAAAATACAGGCATAGCGGTGCGACAGGCAAGGCCGACGCCACATCTCCTCAGCGGTGAACGGAAGGACTGACTCCGGTCAGGAGATATGCCGCCAGCCGGCCGAACGACCGCTAAAGCGACTACACGGATATTCAAGGCCCGACCGCACAGGCAGATACCCTCCCAGCTCATCTGCCCGGTCGGGCTATCTTTTTGTGTGGACGCAGATGACCACGCTATTGCTTCCGGACCCAAACAGTATCAATATGAGATTGTGTCACGGCCGGCAATTATCGGCGATACCAGGTCCATACATGCATCGCACGATTCTGGAAAATCTCAGGCAACGCCCCGGGATCACCCCCGCGGAACTCGCCGAACGGTACGGACTTTCACGCTACCGCCTTCATCGGCTGCTTCGTCAGGCGGCTCGGGAGTTGACCGACCACTCCATCGTCCAGCACGAGGAACGCGGCATCTGGATAGTTGCAATTGATCCCGAGTGCTGCCGCGGCATGGAATGGTTGGGCGCAGCTGCGGGCGGATACCGGCAGTGTCGGCAGCCTGGCGAATTCGCGGACGGGTGTTGTTCAAAGCACTCCGAGTGTGAGAGCCAGGAAATGACTGCTTTCCGGCGAGAGATCGCGTATCGGTGTGCCGGCGCAACCGTTACACCCTCTCTGCTGAGTGAATTGGGCTTCAAGGTGTTGGAAAAGCTGCGGGACGCCTTGCGCGACGTGGAGCCGGTGACTGCGGCGGAACGAGCTTTAAAGGAGCGCTATCGTGCGGCGCTCGACGCGGCCTGCGCCATCATCCGATGGAAGGAACAGCGACGCCGCATGGCGCGGGCAAGTTGGGTCCCGCCGGAATTGCTCGGTAGGCACCGGGAATCGTCGGTGAATCCGTTCGAGTTTGCGCTCCGAAAACATTTTGCGCTGCTGGAAGTACCGCCCGCCGCCACGCGTGAGGAGGTTCTCAAGGCCTGGAGAAGGCTGGCGCGACGCTTCCACCCCGACACTCAAAACGGCGACGAAGAGATGATGAAGGCGATCAACCTGGCCAAAGAGAAGATCTTCCGGCTGAGGCGCTGGGACTGATTAGCCCCACAGATTACGTGTCCGTCCGTATATGAACGTCTCTCTGAGGGAATGGCATTTCAAGCCCTCGTTTCCGGAACTCTTCACAAATCGCCCTATTCAGCTGGTTGGTCGCCCTCCATTTGAATTCCGGTCGGACAATCCAGACCAACAATTCGAAGTCCAGTGCGAATTCGCCAAACCGAATGAGTCTGACCGACGGGGCTGGGTCCGGCACTACGTACTCACAGCGCTCGCAAGCGGCGAGCAGAGCGTGCTCCACTTCTTCCAAGGAGGACCTGTACGCGGCGGAGACAGGCACGTGTATTCGAGCTTCAGAAACCGGAGCACTCTCGTTGACTATCTTCATGTTCGCAACAGCTGAGTTCGGAATAGAGACGAGCACCCCATCTCTCGTCCTAATGCGCGTGCTCCGAAGACCGATGCCGGTGACGGTACCCCGATCTTGCTCTCCGAGCATAATGCAATCTCCCAACTTGAACGGCTGATCCAGAAACTTACGAACTGGACCGCCGCCGCATGAGCATCGGGAATCACCTCGAGCGAAGGTATTTCTATGCGATCGAGAGTTTCCTTCAGGTACAGGGCGGAGTAGAACCCCAAGACGTCCCTGATGGCCGGCGGCTCCTCCGCCAAGTTCAAGCACCGCATCGCACGGTCGGCATGAATAATTGCCGGATCTCTGTGGCCGGCCCTGAATTCCGCCACTGCCATGTTCATTTCATCAAGAAATGTGGTGAGTGTCGCCCTGGGGCTCGACCTGTCGGGTGGCGCCAAAGGGTGGAACGCGTCGATTACACTGGAGCGACTCTCGCCCACCAACATGACTGCCGAACACACGATGATCGACACGCAGATACGGATCCCTCCACCCCAACAAGAACGGCATAGAACCAAGCGCCGGCCCTCACACGATCACACGGGTATTTTCAACAACCGCCTATCGAATCCAAGCTACTCGGTCGCACAGGGAGTCCGGCCCCATAGTGCAACAGCAATACTACCAAATTTCCGCCGGCTCGGCGATCCAGTTTCTCCGACAAATGAGGAAATAAATAAGGGAATAATCTCTTCAATGACCGCCCGGTGTGGCAGTGTCAGACCCGATGTCGAAATTTTCGTCCCATTAGAGAGAAATCGGGACGTATGCGATTCTTATCGTTCATCTTGGCTTCCATGGGAGCCGGTGCGGATCCCGGAAAGGCTCCGGAATGTAAGCCTTCAGGCACAAAAAAAGGGGACCATATCGGTCCCCCGTTGCTCAGATGTCGAACAAGTTCTACCAATAGCCGCCAAAGATGCCGTCAACCTGTCCGGCCAGCATCTTCGCGGGTTTGGAATTCTTCTTTGCCTGGAACGGCACGAATCGGCGAGGTGCGCCTTGGCCGAAGCCAACAGGCCTTCCGGGCGCCATGCCGAATCCGTATCCTGGAGCGGCGAAGCCGGGCATCGGTCCCCCGGGCGGACACATGGGCGGAGGCGGCGCACATGCTACAATGGTCTGACGCCGCGGCGGGCAGAACGAATCGTCACAGATCTCGTCTACTATTCTGAACGGAAGGCTGATCACCCCCGCGACGAGCCTCACCGTGCCTCTCAATATCTGGGCTAACGGACCCGGCTCACACCGAGGCGGACAAGGCGGCGGTCCGCACGCAGGCGGAGGACAGGGCGGTGGGCACAGGATCGGCGACAACATCGGCTGGGGACACATCGGCGGTGGAGGACAAGCGGCAACCGGACCGCAGGCAGGTGGCGGACACACCGGCCCGCCGGCGAAGATCAACCCGGCAGAGATAACAACCATGGTGAGCACGAGACACACAACTAGTCTGATCTTCATCGGAACCTCCTTCCCCAAATAAACAAACCGATGCGGCTCCCCTCCGGAACCACGTCTCGGTGAAAATATTGACAAAATTCGATTCGGCCCAAAGAGTACCCAACGTGATGGGAGTTGTCAAGCACAGAATCCTGACGACAGTAACATCCCCTTCGGGTGAAGACTTCTTCCGGACCGGCAGTTTAACAAATCCAGTGGCCTTCCCACCGCAGCGTCTAGCCTTCTTCCTCCGGTCGGTCGTTCTCGGGCGGCTCCCCCTCCGGTCTCGGCGGAAATCCCACGCGGCCGCATCCGAAGTCAGGAGACGCAAAAGGCCCTAAATGGGCCACAATCCGACGCTGCGGGGCCTTTTCCTTCACTTCCCATTCCTGGACCATCATGTCGAGGATCGGCTCATGGTTTTTATCGAACCGGAGCTTTCCTCTGGCCCCGTCAACCTCTGCTCCTTCCACCGCAGAAATGAGTACAGGCAAATCCGGCCTCTGGTCGGCTGTAACACGCAAGGCTTGCCGGATAACCGCAGCCGCATCGTACCCCTGCGCCGCGCGCGAGGCATGAGTTACGTCGCGATTAAGCCGCTGCTTGATGCGGCTCACTAAATCCTTCGGGTCTTGGATGGCTGAGAGCGTGCGTATACCGTTGGCCGCCCTACCCTCCCGTGAGAGCGTGGAGGGATATTCCGTGAGAGATTCCGGTCCGAGAATTGGACGAGAAAGAGGGGGCGAGGTCTGGGCAGCGCGGACCGCCTTAACGAACTCAACGGCAAGTTTGTCCCGAAATGCGGCGAACACGAAGTCGGCCGGAGACTTGCGAATAGCTTCCACAAGATCCTTGAGCTTTGCGGCACCGTTTGAGACTGCGAGTCGATCCACGAACATGCCTCCGGATCGCTCGAACATGTGCGCAAAGAAATCGACCTTTTCGTTGCTGACAATGTTGTCAGTGCCCACGAGGAAGACCTTTTTCCCGACATTCCTGAGCGCCCAGGGGGCAAGCGGCTGCGTTGCCTGACACGCGTTCTCCGCAATTCTGAATACCTCAGGCAGGCACATCTCGCCGCCGACGAGGCGGACCGCCGGGTTTGTCACAAAGGTAACGAGACGTCCGCCGACGCCGCCGTGCACGACCTTTTCGCTCGCTTCTTCCGTCAATGGTCCGACCAGGAATTTCACACTCCCATCCAGGAGCAGTTCCGCGAGCTTTTCGAGCGTTCGCTCCTCGTCGGGACCGGGGTCTTTTCGGACGATTTGGATGAATGCCGTGTCCTCCGGGTGCTCGGCAAGGAAGAGCTCGAATCCGGCGATGATCGCCTGCGCCTCTGGAGCGTGCGGGCCCTTCTGGGGAAGAATGAATCCGACTTTGATTGCGGGCCTGTCCTGAGCGAAAGCTGTAGACCGCCAGCCGATCATGGAGAGCGCGGCAGCACCCGCTTGCATAAGGAAATGCCTCCGGTCCATCACCCACCGAGACATCGACGAAACTGCCGGCACGCAGTCTGAATTGCTCCGGAAGGGCCGGTTGCTCTCCCCCTCGTAATCTTCCACCGAATCCTCGTATCTAATTGGTTGCTTCATGCTAAGATCCTGTCGTGTCGGCGGTTATCCTACCCCAAAGCCCCTTGTGTGTAAAGGAAACACAGCCGGGAGGAAATCAACGCTTTTCCTCGACCGTCGAATGAGTAAAATAGGAACATTGGCAGGCGACGTCTACCGGCTATTGTCCAAAGGGGACCATAATGTGTGAATCTGCTGCCTATATTGTGAGGAAAGACGGAAAAGAGGAACTCGTAATGGAAAGCGTGGGAGTCCTGAAGACGGACGGGGGCACAGTCGTCCTGCGCAGCATCTTTGGCGAGGAGATGAGGGTCGAAGCGAATCTCAGGGAAATGAACCTTGTCGGCCATCGGATCGTTCTGGAGGAGCGCCCTTCCTGAAGCACAATTCATGGGGTGCAGAGAATCCCGGATGAGAATTCCATAAGGAGAAGCTGAGGATTTGTTTCTGCTTGACAGGGCTTCTGGGGCTTTGTTAAACCAAAGGCAAAGAGAAGCTCGTGACTCGGGTCTTATGTATCCGAAACCGGCATAACGCGAAGGTTCTTATGCACTCGGTCATCGTACTGAACGCCTCGTACGAATTCATTGGTCTGATCAACTGGCAGAGAGCAATGACGCTGCTCATTGCCGGCAAAGTTGAAGTGGTCAAGGAATCGGACCGGATCGTTCGGACCGTCTCCAGGGTATTCCGTATTCCCTCCGTTATCCGGTTGATCAAGTTCATTCGCCAAATATACCGCCGCGAGGTGCCTTTTTCACGCAAGAACATCCTGATCCGCGACGAGTATGTCTGCCAGTACTGCGGCCGCGAGTTCACCTCAACGGACCTCACCGTCGATCACGTCATCCCGAAAGTGCAGGGGGGGGCCAACGAGTGGACCAATGTAGTCGCCTGCTGCCGCGGCTGCAACATGAAAAAGGGCGGCCAGACTCCGAGACAGGCGGGAATGCTCCTCGTGCGCAAGCCCTTCAAGCCCACCATTATGGAGTTCATCAGTCTCTATCTCAAGCGAAGGTTTGGGGTGGAGTTGTCCGAACTCTTGCAGTTCTGATGCCGGCTCCCATTCCCTGGAAGCCACAGCGACGCGTTTTCCCGAAAGACCGCACGCGGCCCGAGACTGCATCTAAACTTGTGATGAGATTGATCTGTGGGTCGCCCGAGGCCGGTGGAAGCTCAGGAAGGTTAGACACGAATTCAATCTTAGCCTTTTCTCGGCAGGTGCGGCTCGCAACGCTTGCCGCATTTTACCCGAATACGAAACGACATCTCGAAATGTAGCTGAGAGTTGCCATGACCAGAAGGAGCACCCTATGCCTCAAGGCAAGAAGAGACTTACCCCCGATTGCGCATCCTGTACCAAAGAGCCCGCAACCATGGTGTGTATGCAGAGCACCGGTTCCGGTCACAAAGGCTGCCCAACCCTCACCCGCAAAAAGCTGTTGGCTAAGGCGAACAGCGAATATACAAAGCCGGAAACCGGCGCGTTCGCCCGGCAGGCATCCATTCAGGAAGCCTCCTGTTACGCGAATCGGGACCAACGTCCCTACGTCATGCAACCCACTAAAACCCGCATCGCGGAAATCTGCGAATTCGCGCGCCGGATGGGCTACCAGCGTTTGGGGCTGGTCTTCTGTGTGGGGCTCAAAACCGAGGCGGCGATCGTCAATAACATACTGAAAACCAACGGCTTCGACGTGGTTTCCGTGTGCTGCAAAGCCGGCCGAACGTCAAAAGACCTCATCGGTATCGATGACCAGGACAAGATTTACCGGGGAACCGACGAGTCGATGTGCAACCCGGTTTTCCAGGCGATGGTGGTCAATGAGGAAAAGACCGATTTCAATATCCTGCTTGGGCTGTGTGTGGGCCATGACTCGCTTTTCTTCAAACATGCCCTGGCCTACACGACGGTTCTCGCTGTCAAAGACCGCGTGACCGGTCACAACCCGCTGGCTGCGGTGTATCTCCATGAAACGTATTATCGCAAGCTTGTTGCGCGGCCGGTGGGGTCAGAATAGCGCGAATAAATTCCGATTGGGCGACCGGCTGTTCCCCCCTACACCAAGCGTCCATTGCGTATGGGCAAGATTCGGGGCGTCACTTCGCCTTCTTGAAATCTTCCCCCATTTTCCTCCTCTTGACGCGCGACTTCAAAAGGCTGGAGAGGCACCACATCCCGATAATATAAACAAACGATTGACTTAATCAATCGATTGACTTAATCTCCCTCAGAGATGACTGTCACGGAGGTCTTCCATGTCCCCAGCATCCGCGCGAGCCGGGCTCAAACAGCCGTCGGCACCGGAAGATGCGCGAAAACGCCTTGTAGACGCAGCTCTCAACCTGTTCGGCCGTAATAGCTTCGAGGGTGTGAGCACGCGCACACTCAGCCAGCAGGCAGGAGTTAACCTCGCTGCGATCCAGTACTATTTCGGAGGCAAAGAAGGGCTTTACCTCGCTGTCGCCCGCCATATCGACAGCCGCATCGGCTCCTTGGCGCGGCCGGTCCTCGCTAAAGTGGAAGCCGACCTCGATGCCCGCACTCCGACTCGGGAGGAATGCTTCGAAATGGTGTGCAACCTGTTGGAGGTCATGATCAAGACCACCCTCGAAACCCCCGACTCAAAGAAGTGGGTGGGCATACTCGTGCGGGAACAGATGGAACCCTCTCCCGCGTTCGACATCTTGTACGAGGGTGTCATGAGTCCTATGCACCACTGCCTGAGTCGTCTTACCGGGCTTATCCTCGGCCTGGATCCTGAGGCGGAAGAGACCAAAATTCGGGTTTTTGCCCTCATGGGTCAGCTGATCATGTTTCACGTCTCACGCACCCTTGTCACCCGCACCCTTGGGTGGGAGGGATATCGCTCTTCAGAGGTCGAGAGTATACGGGCAATCTTGTTAGAGAATGTCCGTGCGTTGCTGGGTATGGAGGAGAAGCGCGCCACGTAACTGTCGTGCTTCTCAATCCCGGCGTCCGGGTCCATGTGCACAGATGCAGGTCCCACCAGTTACGCGGGAACCTTGATACATCAGGGTATCTTTGAATTGGAATGCTAAGAATTCACATCCACATGGTTGAACCGTCAGTCATTTCAGGACATATGAACCGACTCGGATTTTTCTCCCAATGGAGTCTCTATATGCGTACCCATCTTCCAATCCTGTCGCTGCCGACCGCGATCGCGTTTGCTTTTACAGTGTTCATTGCCGGCTGCGGAAGCCAACCGCCGCCTGTTGCGCCTCCACCGCCTGAGGTAACTATCAGTAGCCCTATCGAGCGGGACATCACGTCGTATCTCGAATACACGGGCAGTACTGCGGCTTTCGAGTCCGTGGACATCCGGCCTCGCGTGTCGGGCTATGTGGAAACCATCAGTTTCGCCCCGCGAGCGAAAGTCAAGGCCGGTGAAGTACTCTTCGTCATCGATCCCGGCCCGTACAAGGCCAGGATGGAGCAGGCTGAAGCGGCCCTGGATGCGGCAAAGGCGGCGCTCAGAATCCGGGAAATCGAACTCGACAAGTACACCCGTCTGGGATCTAAGGAAGTGATCGCAGAATTCAAACTCGACGAGACGCGAGCCGCTCGTGACATGGCCCAGGCCGAGGTGGAACGGGCAAAGGCCAATCTGGACGCGGCTAAACTCGACCTCGCGTTTACTGAAGTGAAGTCACCCATCAACGGCCGCGTGAGCCGGAACCTCGTGGATCGGGGCAATCTGGTAGGAGCGAACGAGAATACCCTCCTGGCTAATGTGGTCAACGACGACCCGATCTATGTATACTTCAACATGAGCGAGATCGATCTGCTCACGCTGATCCGACGTGGTCTGAAGAAGAACGGCGACGCCGATCCTCAGAATGAAAGTGCGCTCGTGAGCGTCGGCCTGGCCGATGAGTCCGGATATCCGCACCAAGGTACGCTCGATTACACCGACACCAAGGTGGATCCAAGCACAGGAACCATTCAAGTGCGCGCGGTGCTTCCCAATCCCAGCGGACTGCTCGTTCCAGGGATGTACACACGGGTCCGGGTCCCGCTCGAAACCCGATCTGCGATTCTCGTTCCCGACATTGCGGTGCTTACGGATCAGGGCGGGAAATACGTGCTCCTTTGCAACGAGAAAAATGAGGTTGTACTGAGGCGGGTTCGGACCGGCCGCCTGGTTAAGGATCTTCGGGTGATTGAAGACGGCCTGACCCGCAAAGACAAGATAATTGTGAGCGGACTCCAGCGAGCGCGTCCCGGTGGGCCGGTGAGCCCGACCTTTGCAGCGATGGAGTCGCTGAAGACTGCTCTCGACCAGGGCGACCTTTCAACAAACTGATCCGGAAGAATCTATGCTGAGCCGCTTTTTCGTCGATCGTCCAATATTTGCCTCGGTGATATCGATACTGATCGTGATCGCCGGAATCGTAGCAGTCTTTACGCTGCCGGTGGCACAATTTCCCGAGATCGCCCCGCCTGTGGTCCAGGTGAGCACCAATTACCCCGGCGCAAATCCGCAGGTCGTGGCGGACACGGTGGCAGCACCCATAGAGCAGGAAGTCAACGGTGTGGAAAACATGCTCTACATGAGCAGTACCTGCGGCACCGACGGCTCGTACAATCTACGGATCACCTTTGAATTGGGTACGGACCCCGATACAGCGACGATCCTTGTGCAAAACCGGGTTTCCCGGGCTATGGCGAAGCTCCCAGAAACGGTCCAGCGCCAGGGAGTAAACACCAAGAAGCAGTCAATGAATGCTGTGGCGGTGTTTTCGCTTTATTCGCCGGATGGACGGTACGACGACCTGTTCCTGGTCAATTACGTTAACATAAACGTAAAGGACCACATCTCCAGGCTCAAAGGTGTCGGGGAGGTCTTCTACGTGCCGGCCAAAGACTACGGAATGAGGGTCTGGCTCAATCCGCACAAGCTCGAACACAACAGCCTTACAACCACGGACGTCGTAGACGCGCTCAAGCAGCAGAACGTACAGGTCGCTGCCGGTCAGATCGGCCAACCGCCAGCTATGGACGATCAACACATGCAGCTTACGGTCAGCACCCTGGGGCGGCTGACCGAAGTGGAGCAGTTCGAGAACGTCATCGTCAAGACCGGAGACAGCGGCCGGATCACCCGACTCAAGGACGTGGCTCGCGTCGAGCTTGGAGGCAAGACTTACGACACACTGGCCTTTTTGAACGGGTTGCCCGCTGCGTCGGTCGTAGTCTTTCAGTCCCCTGAGGCAAACGCACTCGATGTTGCGGATTTGATCCGGCAAAAAATGGATCAGCTCAAGAAGGATTTCCCAGAGGGTCTCGATTACCGGTTCGTGTATGACGCGTCGCAATTTGTTCGCGCCTCCATCAAGGAAGTGGTGATCACGTTATTGGAGGCCTTTGTTCTCGTCTTTCTCGTTGTGTACGTATTCCTGCAGGACTGGCGGGCCACGATCATTCCGGCGATTACCATCCCCGTATCGTTGATCGGGACATTCGCGGTCATGGGCCTAATGGGCTTTTCCCTCAACATGACTACGCTGTTCGGGATGGTGCTTGCCATCGGCATTGTAGTGGACGACGCAATCGTGGTGGTGGAAAACGTGGAGAGGAACATGCGCGAGTTCGGCTTGTCGCCCCGCGAGGCCACGATTCGCGCGATGGGGGAAATCACCGGAGCGATTGTAGGGATCACGTTGGTACTCATGGCAGTGTTTGTGCCGGCCGCGTTCCTGGGCGGGATCACCGGAAAGCTTTATCGCCAGTTTTCACTGACGATTGCCTTCACCACGCTGTTCAGCGCCATCAATGCGCTCACGCTGAGTCCCGCGCTCTGTGCGCTCGTGTTGCGACCGCACCGGGAGAAACGTACAATTTTTTTCCGGTGGTTCAACCGCGGATTCCAATGGCTCACCGAGAATTACTCGCGAACCGTAGCGCTTTGTGTGCGCAAGGTCTTCGTCATGATGGTGATATTCATTGGGTTGGTCGGTCTTACGTACGTGGCCATGAACAGCATTCCCACAGGTTTTATTCCGGCGGAAGACGACGGACTGGTTCTCCTGAACCTGCAACTACCGGACGGCGCATCGCTTGGGCGCACGAAAGCAGTGATGGATAAAGCCGTCGAGGTCCTCAAGAACACCGACGGAGTAGCAACCTTCAACCTTATGACCGGCTGGTCATTCATAGACGGGATCGCTCCCAATGTGGGCGGCGGGTTCATCGGACTCAAGCCGTGGGATGAGCGCCTTCCGAAAGGCCGCTCCAAAAGTGTTATCATGGGAGAGCTGTTTGGCAAGTTCTCGCGAATTCAGGAAGGGATCGTTTTCCCCTTTTCTTTGCCGCCAATCCGCGGAGTAGGCCAGACCGCGGGCTTCGAAATGCAGGTGGAGGATCGGAGCAGTCTGGGCCTCGTTGCCTTGGAAGAAGCGGCGAACGAGGTCGCGCGCGGCGGCCGCGCGGACCCTGCCATGCGCACCGTCAATTCCACGTTCCGTGCGCAGGTGCCGATGCTGTTCGCAGATGTGGACCGGGTGAAGGCCCTGAACCTAAAGGTGCCGCTCCAATCCGTGTTCGACACTATGCAGGCATATTTGGGCTCAACTTACGTCAATGATTTCAACAAGTTCGGCAGAACTTGGCAACTCGTGGTCCAGGCCGACAGCCGCTTCCGCATGAAACCTGAGGACATCGGAAGGCTTCAGGTGCGCAACCGAGACGGCAAGATGGTGCCGCTCGGAACGATCGTGAACGTCAAGGATGCGCTCGGCCCGCAGCGAGTAGATCGATACAACATGTATCCCTCCGCACGGGTATTCGGCGAGCCCAAACCGCATGTCAGTTCCGGTAGTGCACTCCAGATTATGGAAAAGGTTGCCGCGGAGAAGCTGCCGCACGGTATGGGGTTCGAGTGGACCGGGACTGCATTTCAGGAGAAGAAGGCCGCTGGCCAGATGGAGCTGGTGGTAGGCCTTGCGGTGCTGGTGGTTGTGCTGATTCTGGCCGCGCTCTACGAGAGTTGGACAGACCCGCTGGCGGTGGTGCTGGTGGTACCCCTGGCGGTGCTCGGCGCGGCGGCCGCGCTGCTCATCCGGCAGCTCGACAACAATATCTATACCCAGGTCGGCCTTGTCTTGCTCGTCGGACTTGCGGCCAAGAATGCGATTCTTATTGTAGAATTCGCGAGCAAGCGCAGAGCAAGGGGCGACGACCCGCTCCATGCGGCCACTGAAGGCTCGCGGATCCGGTTCAGACCGATCCTGATGACCTCATTCGCGTTCATTATCGGTGTGGCGCCCCTCATGTTGGCTACCGGCGCCGGCGCGGCAGGGCGGCAGGCGCTGGGGACCGCAGTGGTGGGTGGGATGCTCGGGGTCACCATACTCGGGATTTTCTTCACGCCCATGTTGTACGTGCTCATGCAGCGCCTCAAGAGCGCAGTTCCGGAGCCCGTGCGCCGCACAAGCTATAACGACAGTCGGGTATAATGTCCGTATGGGCAGGTCGAGTAATTGCAGAAAACTCCGCCGATTGGAAAGCGTACGTTGCTGATACGATATTGCGTTCACGATCGTACGATGGTTGCGCAGGGGCACACCAGCACGTGCGCCCAAATCCGGGCAGACACATGGGGGCTGCCCCTACACCGGGCGGCTAAAAAAGCATAGCTCTGAACGCAAATGCGCTTTAGCACATTTCTGAGTCATGTTGCTGAGAGTTGAAAGGGCAACCAGTGTCGCATGCGACATAAGAATGCAAACTCCCATGGCGAAAGCCGTCACAACGATGCTTTAAAAAGCTGGTAACACCGGAATCTTGTCCATCTTTTCTGGACAGGCGGAACACCTGTCGCTCCAAGGCCTGAGCGCTGCCGCTTCTGCTTCTTGACGCTGAAATCCCAAAGCACTATGAAAGCTCGAACATGCATTCGGTGGTGCGTCAGCCTGTGAGGAGCATCAAACAGACGGCTGATCGATCAGAACCGCCGGCGCTCTTTCTTGATTCATTGGGCTTTCGCTCTACGGGAGGTGTCCGAGATGCGTGCGACAATTGGGCTGATTTCTGCGTTGGTATTGTGCCTTGCCGCGGCCGTGAAGGCCGAGGCGCCGATGTTCGGACCGGCTGAGGACGCGCTCCGCCTGTTCAAAGCCGTCAGGCATGAGAACGTCTCCACGCGGGTGCCGTCGTCAGGGAAGCTCGTTGCCATCAAAATCACCAACAGCGGCCGAACCTATTACATTTGTAGAGAAAAAAGCGGGTACGCCATTTATCACCTGGAAGTCCGGCTGGTCGAAGGTGCAAAAGCCAAGATCGAAGAAGACCTCAAGGCGCTCGGAGAGAAGTGGGACGGCGTTCTCGAGGACGAGCTCGTCTTCACCAAGGAAACCCGCAAGAGCGAAATCCGCAAGCGTCTCTATCAGTACAGCGAAGCCGTATGGGTTCGCAACGAGATAATCCTGGGCGGAGCCGAACCGGAGCAAAAAGCTGCGTCACAGCGCTAGGAGCCTGTCGCTTAACTGTATAGAGAACGAAAAGAGCGTGATATGAAGCGGTCTCATGAGAGATCATCGCTTCAAGGGCTACGATCCGGACCAGCTATTGTTGCTGCCTCCGGATCTGCGGTTATGGTTGCCGGAAGGTCATCTGGCGTGGTTCGTCAGTGACATGGTCGATGGTCTTGATCTGTCGAGGACCGATCCCGAGGGCCACATCATGAAGGGCAACGCCACCAAGTCTTTTGAACAGGCGTACAATGCTCAGCTTGCCGTGGACTGTGCCCCGCAGATCATCCTCAGTGCCGACGTGACCCAACAGGCCAACGACAAGAACCAATTGGTTCCCTTGATGGAACAGATCGAGGCGAACACCGGCCAGATACCGGACCGCATGCCGGTCGACTCAGGGTATTTCAGCGCGGAGAATGTCGAGTCGTGCATGAACAATTATATTGAGCCTTTCATCTGTCGTGATCGCATCAAGCATTCGGAGAGGTTCCCTGCTGCACCGAAGGGACGGATTCCCCAGACCCTGGGCTGCGTGGAGCGGATGTGCAGGAAACTGATGACCAAGGAAGGGAGGAAGACCTATTCCAAACGGAAGGAGTCTGTGGAGGCCGTGATCGGTCAAATCAAGCACGTGAGAGGATTCCGTCGGTTTCTCCTTCGCGGGCTGGAAAAGGTGAGGGCTGAATGGCGTCTCATCTGCCTGGGCCATAATGTCCTGAAGATGTGGAGAAGCGGGAGGAGTCTGCCCGCTTCGGCCTGAGAGCAGGTTCCAGCGGGGGAAGTCAGTGCTTTTTTCCAGCCTGCTGCCTCTCTCCCGACCCTCCAAGGGCAACCCGAAGGAAAACCATTCAATCTCCGACGAGAATATGGTCAAAACGCCATCACTCAATCATCTCTCTTGCGTGAGGTTGGTCAACAGGCTCCTAGCCCCAAAAAGACACGTCGCACCAGAGTCACGACTTCTTTCTGGGGCACTCTGGTAAAAGGAATTAGAGTTCCGCGGCTCGCGTGCGTCCCTCAGTGTTCTGCGGTACTTTACTGAAAGAGCGAGGTGTGCGCAAACCTCGTTGCCTTGTCACCATCAGCACGTTTGAACCCGAAGGGAGGCACGAAACTCGTTGAACCATGGGGCGCGGGAACGAGATAGACCTCTTGGGCAAGTAGCTCCCATCTTTTCGAATGACTGGTTCACAGTTTCGGCGTTTTTTGCTGTTGCCTCATGATTCATTTCCTCCTTGTCGGTGGAGCGGTCTCTTGGCAGCGGATGATATGAGTCAAGCCTTTGTCGCTGGCCTCGACCGAACCCCAGACAAACTCAGGCTGCTTGAGACTTCGAATGCTCACATTTTGCTCTCACCAGAAGGGCGTGACAGAGATCGACAGGGACTGAAATTGTTGGGGTTTTGCGGTAAGACCTTGGTTTCATTTGCTGGTTCGTCGCTCTTTTACGCTGGCGACAGGGGTTCAAATCCCCTTGGTGACGCCACATGATTAAAAAAGGTTAGCCACAAAAGCTAACCCTTTTTATTGGGCAGGGCTCGTTTTTTCTTCCTTTTTTATCATTCATTTTTCGATCTTGGCTGTCTGAGCGATTTTTCCGAATTCGCGTTTTCTGCCTTCCGACCCTTTTCGCCGTCAACTTCAGGTTTGGCAATTCAGATGAAGATTTCGCCATGGTCCAAGGTAGTTTTGTCAATGGATTCAGTAGTTATTCGTCAGAGATAAACCCATAACGATCACTGACAGACCGACTTCTTAACCAATACCCTATGATCGTCTCAGCGATCTGAGGATCAACGCTGGAGCGTCGTGCATTGGTTCTCCATGTGTGCCTAAGATCGAGGAACCTCGGGGCCGGATTAAGCACACGCATTCGGCGAAATCAAAATTCCGGAAGCTATTCGGCGCTTGAGTCTCGATCAAAAAGCCTCTTCCAGAAGGGCTTCAATGGTCCCACGGCCGGAAAGTTCGTGCGAAGACAGCTGCT
>JAIWNO010000266.1 GCA_020216785.1 Desulfomonile sp. | reverse complement strand
TGACGACTTGGCCTTCGCGCAAGACTGTCACGAGATCCGCAAGTCGTCGCGCCTGACTCAAACTGTGAGATACTGCGATAATGGTATATTTTACCTTGAGGTCGAGAAGGAGTTCTTCAATTTTCATCGCAGCTCGATAATCCAGAGATGCCGTAGGCTCGTCGAGAAGCAGAACATCGGGCCGCAAGGCCAGCACCCGCGCCAAACAGAGTCTTTGTTGCTGACCGCCGGACAGAGTAGTTGCCCGGTCCCGAAGCCGATCCTTAACCTCATCCCAAAGATGGGCGGATTTTAACGCCTCTTCCACCCGATCCGGTATTTCCTTCTTGTGAATTCCCAGCACCAGACTGAGCGGTAGAGCCAGGTTCCTCTCGATGCTGACAGGGAGGACGTTTGGGGCCTGGAAGACCATGCCTACACGACGTCTCAGTTCCGAAAGAGGAAGCCCATTTTGGTAAACGTCGACGAAGATGTCGCCCACCCGAATCCTGACTGTCCCGGAAGTCTCACATCCGGGAAAGCACTCATTGAGGCGATTCAGCGCACGA
Organism: Desulfomonile sp.; assembly: GCA_020216785.1. Lineage (GTDB taxonomy): Bacteria > Desulfobacterota > Desulfomonilia > Desulfomonilales > Desulfomonilaceae > JAIWNO01. Next base: position 9,452 of record JAIWNO010000266.1, on the reverse strand, counting down.
AGGAGCGTGGTTTTTCCTGATCCGGACCTTCCGATCACAACGCTTATTCTTCCGGCAGGAAATGCCAGCTGCAGGTCCCTCAGTATGAGCTTGCCGCCGAAACTCACTCGGAGTCCGTCCAAGCGGATTGCATCTTTGCTGGGCAAAGATCCGCTCATTGCCATTCTCGTTGAAACGCTCCCTGAAGCATTCTTGCCGCCACAAAGAGTGAAACCGTGATGACTAGGAGGAGAAGCGCCGATCCAAATCCCCGATCGAGTTCTTCGGGAGTTCGATATTCCGCAGCCAAGTAATAAATGGTGAAGGGCAGAGCCTCGAACTTGTCTGTCAGGCTTGCCGGGAGACCAGCATTGGCGACGACTCCAGTGAGCAAAATCACTGCGGTATCCTCGGCAGCTCGTCCCACGGACAAAATCACACCAGAGAGGAGCGCTCGACTCGATGCAGGAAGTAGAACATGCCGAATGTTTTCCCAACGAGTAAGTCCAAGGCTCGGCCCAACAAGTCTGGTCGATTCCGGAAGACTCTCAAGGGCTACCTGAGTGGTTCGGACCATATAGGGTAATACCAGAAGTGCAAGACAGAGAGCCGCCAAGAGCAAGCAAACGTTCGCGCCGGGAAGGATTGCTTTCCTCAGAAACAGGATGAGTGAGAAGCCGAACAGCCCCATAATGATGGAAGGGGTCCCAGCAAGCAAATCGACAGCGAAGCTTAGCAAGTCCTTCCATCTTCCCTCGGCATACTCGGCAAAGTATATGCCGCTGGCCAGCCCCAACGGTATTGCCATTGTCGAGGACAGAAGTACCAGGAAAAGAGTCCCGACAATTGCGGGCCATATCCCATGCCAAACGGGCAGTTTCCCGATCAGTGCGTTAATAATCGGTACATTGCCAAAAAGCAAGCTGGTCCCAAGCGTGCCCAAGCCTCGATAGAGGAGGGATCCGACGAAAATCCCTACCACGGCCAAGGTCATGAGAGTGGATAGCCATGCCGCAGCTACGAAAAGTCTTTCCGAAACTCTCACCATACCTTAGCCTGCACCCGATTTCCCGGCAATCCACCGAATTGAGGCATTCACCATCGCGGAAATCGTCACCAGTATAAGTCCCGAGAGAAAAAGAGAATGGTAGGTAGCACTATGGACATCAGTGGCCACCACCAAGGCGATGTGCGCGGTGAGCGTGCGGATCGAGTCCAGGATGGAGTGAGGAACCTGCGGCGCATTCCCCGCCACCATGAGAGAAACGATCGTGTCACCCAATGCCCGACCGAACCCCAGTAAGGCGGCAGCTACGAGCCCCCGTGAAGCCTGGGGCAAGATAACCCACAACAGTGTTTGCGCAGGGGATATGCCCAGCGCTATGGCCGTGAGTCGCGACTCCGAACCAAGTTGACGCAACTGTGTATGGATGACCAGCACGATAGTGGGAAGAACCAGCACAGTCAATGTGACCGACGCAGCAAACCAGGAAAAGCCGGTCCCATGCTCGAAGCATTGCCTCAAAGTCGGCACAAGAAGAAACGCGGAAACAAACCCATAGACTACGGTTGGCACGCTCGTCATAAAGTCGATGATCACCAAGACGAAGCGAGCTACCGAGCGAAGCCCCAAGCTATGGATGAAACAGCAAATCCCCAAGCCCAACGGATAGGCCGCGAGGGTGGCGGATACCGCCAGAAACAGCGATCCGATAGCCATGGGCAAGATGCCGTATTGCCCAGCGAGCGGCCTCCAGTTCCAGGACATGAGGTTCAGCAGGTCTCCCCTCGCGATGATGGGCATCGTGAAGTAAACCAAAAAAACAAATATAGCCAACATCACCAACGAAGAAATGAGCCCTGAAAACAAGAGCATCAGCTCGATGAGGGACTCAAGCCACTTGCGGGACTCCCTGTTGTGCGTCAAATTCCTCATGTATCTTTGCAGGCGGAGACAGGACCCTAGGTAGGATCAGTAACCGCCCAGCTGCGTCTCTGCGTCTTCACCGATTGCCTCGGAATGTTCACTGTGAGGGGATATATCCGTGTTTCTTGACGATCTCCTGGCCGGCCGATCCCAGTATGTAGTCAATGAAAGCCTTGGACAGCGGCGACGGCTCACCCTTGGTATTCATATAGAGTTTTCTCGTGACCTTGTATGCGCCGCTGCTTGCATTCTCCTGCGAGGGATCCGCTCCGTCAAGTTTGATAGCCTTGACCGTGGAATCCACGTGCCCAATCCCAAGGTACCCAATGGCTAACGTGTCTTGGGACAGCGCAACCTTCATTGCGCCATTGGATGGAACCACATTCGCTGCACTTATTATCGGCCCCTTTTTCAGGAGCTTTTCCCAGAAGACCTCTCTCGTGCCGCTCGCTTCGTCGCGGGTAAACAAGTGGATGGGAGCATCGGCTCCACCTACATCTTTCCAATTGGTGATCTTTCCGGCGAAAATGTCTTTCACCTGATCGGAAGTCAATGCGTTGACCGAGTTCTTCGGATTGACTGCCACTGCCACGCCGTCAATGGCAAAAGCAAAAGACTTAAGACCGTACTTCTCAATCTCCGCTGCCGTCAAAGGACGGCCGGTATTGCCAATATGCACGAGGCCTTCCCCGACCTTTTGAACACCAACCCCGGATCCCCCACCCGCGATGGTAATTCGTATTTTCGGGTTCTTTGCCATAATCTTTTCCGCCGCGTCTTTCATTACCGGAATGTGGGCAGTGCCTCCCGCTATGTCCAAGGTGCCTTCAAGAGCGCTGAATCTGTCCAGCTCATCACACCAACCTGTCTTGCATGCAAAGCATCCCGCCAAAATCACGAAGAGTACAACCCGGATCGAGCAAATTCCACGATTTCTTTTCATCTTTCCATACTCCTTGTCACACCGTGATGTCAGCCCACTTCCATAGGATCAACCTGGACAGCGAATTCATGGTGCTCTCACTGAGCCGCGTAGAGAGCGGCACCCAACGCCCCGAGCATATCAGGTTGCGGCGCCACGAGAAGCCGCGATTTGGTCTCTCTTTCGATGAGTTCCCTCACGCAGCGGTTGAGCGCCACTCCGCCCGAGAACACCAGAGGACCATTCACTGACACCCTTCTCAGCATGGAGAGCGAACGCTTGACCACAGACTGATGAAGCGCAAGTGCGATATCTTGTGGTTTGTGTCCCCGTGCCATCAAGGATGTGGCCTCTGATTCGGCAAAAACCGTGCACATGCTATTGATGGAAAGGCCCGGTTGCCCTTCCAACGCGAAATCCCCAAATTTTTCAATCGGGACTTGAAAGGTCGTAGCCATAAATTCAAGAAACTTGCCTGTTCCCGCCGCGCACCGGTCGTTCATCTCGAACTTTGCGACCCGTCCCAAAGAATCCAGTGAGATCGCCTTGGTGTCTTGTCCTCCGATGTCCAACACGGAACGGCACTCAGGGAACAGATGTCCGGCTCCCAGCGCATGAGCGAGAATCTCAGTGACACTCTCACTGCCCATGCGATCCTGGAGAAGTTTTCTTCCATACCCGGTGGCCACTGTTTGCTTGGCGGATAAGCCGTCAAGAATCTTGAGGCATTGATCCACGGGAGTGTAGGTGGTCTCGATCTTCCGAAACTCCAGTATTCGCTTGGTTTCTGCATCCAAGAGTACAGCTTTGATCGTCCTGGAACCCACATCTATTCCGCAAACCGCCATAGAAGAAACCACCGGTTCTTGAGCACCTCAATCAAACTGCGTGTTCCATCGCAGTGGCAAGGAAGAGCTGGAACTCAAGAGGAAGTTCCCGGTCTTCCCCCGTGATCGCCACCGGCGTTAGGAACAACGGCAAACGGAGCAAGCAGGTATTCCGATTCGCTCCAAAAAAGCCTCCACGCGTGTCTTGATCTGTTCGACGTCTTCCATGCTGTAGTCGGTATCGACCCTGAGCGTCGGTATTCCTGATTTTTCAAGAGACCTTTCAACCGGCAATGACTCAATTTGGTATGGCTGACAGAATTGCAGGCCGTAGTGAATCACACCGTCCGCCCTGTAATCACGAGACATCTGCCGGATGTGCTCAAGCCGGTCAGGGTTTGGGGTGAAGATAGCGCAGTCAATTTTGAAGTACCGATCAACGATGGCTTCCATCAGCTCGTCCAGCGTAGAGCCTGAAACGTCGGTCTGGTTGCGGGTTCCCCGCTCACCCACACAGGACTCCTCCCCCACGATGACCGCGCCTGACGTTTCGATAATCCACGGCAATTTCCAATTCGGTACCGCCATTGGGCAACCCGACACAAGCATGCGCGGGCGTCCTTTTGGAAAAACTCCCTTGCCCTCACGGACTCTCTCTTCCAGTTCGTCACAAATCTTGTTTACTGAATCGGTGAAGCGAATGGGGTCGTCGTAGAAGAACACCTGATTAATCAAGAGCGCATCCAGGCCCGAAATGGGCGCCGGATCGGCTTTTCTCAGCTCAGAGAGCCTTTGAATCGCTTTGCGCTTATTATTGACAATCTCTATTCCTTTTTTGAGACGAGGAGCGTCGATAGTTACCCCTGTGAGTTCCTCGACAGCCTTCTTGAATTTCTGGTATTCGGCTCTCAACAGGGCCCTGCCCTCGTTTGACTTTTTCTGAGGGAGGTCCATGACGTAGAGGTTCGGGACCAGGGTGTCCAGCACTTCGTACGACTTCTTCTTACCGTCACAGGTGTTTTCTCCCACGATCATATCGGCGGATTCAATGTAAGGGCACACCTTGCCAAGCTTAAAGCCGAACGCGGACTTGATCAGAGCGCAGGTGTTCCGGGGAAGAACCTTTTCGACTTCTTCAGTCGCGAATTCGGCCCCCGTGCACAGGCCAACCATGGTAGCATCTGCAGCCCTCACAATCTCTTCCGGAACAAAAACACAGAACGAGCCGACAACCTTATGGCCTTCCCTCTTTCCGTCAAGAAGCTCTTTGACGCGCAGCCCATGGACTTCACTCATGACAAAGTTGAAGTAATCCATTCCCTTGGGGCGGTCGGACTGGCTGAGAAATATGTCTTGATAACCCTTTCCCAGCACCTGAAGAAGCTCGTCATGAGCTGCCAGGTCCAATCCCAGTCCTTTCCACATCTGCTCGTACTCGGTGGTCATAATACCTCCTTGCGTGATCAATAGCGATGAACCAGGGGCCAGAGTCATCGCATCTACCAATGCCATCAATAGATCAACTCTATAGAATTGGCTCCGTATTGTCAAGTCCATCCCCAGATGGTCGATTGCGAGACAACAAAGTTTCGTTATTAAACCGGTTAGAACGAAACGGGTTGCAATTGTCCGGGTTCGGCTTGACTCTGGGGCGAGAGTCGAGTACGAAGACAGTTGTTTTCTCGGGGCTGTTTTCCATGGACATACACAGACTTGAAGTCTTTTGCAAAATCGTTGAGTTGCGGAGCTTCACGCGAGCCGCTGAAGCCCTTTCACTGGCCCAGCCTACGGTGAGCGAGCACATCCGCGGACTGGAAGATTTCCTCGGAGAGAAGCTTCTGGAGCGAATAAGAGGTGATGTCAAACCGACCCCCGTGGGGCAGGTCTTCTATCAGTATGCCCGACACATCATTCAACTGAGGAACGAAGCGTTGCAGACTGTGCACCGGTTCCGGGACAAGCTGTCCGGGAACCTCTTGGTCGGTGCCAGCACGATTCCGGGCACCTACCTCCTTCCTCGGCTCATAGCGTCTTTTGCAGCGGCTCACAGCCAATGTCAAATTGAGTTGAAGATTTGGGATACTCACGGAATTGTGGAGGGAGTGGCAACCGGGTCTCTGGAAGCCGGAGTGGTCGGGGCGAAAGTCAACAACAAGAAAGTGATATTCGAAGAAATATTGGAGGACGAGCTGGTTCTCGCGGCGGCTCCGGACCACCGATGGGCAAGGAGTCATCAAATCAACCCTCAAGAACTCCTGGAGGAGCCTTTTATCGTTCGGGAAAAGGGTTCGGGAACGTGGTGCTTCACCAGCCAAATCCTGGAGCAAAGCGGGCTCAATCCTGGAGCGCTGAGGATTTCAGCCCGAATGGATACGACCGAATCCGTCAGGCAGGGCATCAAGGCCGGAATTGGGGTCTCAATATTGTCTCGCCGGGCTATTGATGATGACCTTCGGCAGGGAAGCCTTGTCGCTATTGAAGTGTCAGGAATCAAATTCCCGCGGGTACTATACCTCGTATTTCCCAGAAAACGGCAGCTGTCTCCACTCTGCTCAGCCTTCCTCAATCACGTTCGGGCCAAAGTTAAGACCCTCGGCGCGGGGTGACAATTCCACACGCCCGTCTATCGGACGCCCATCTTTCGCCTGCGGGGTGGGCATAATCGATTCTAGCATACCCCTTCCGAGAAGTAGCCTATAGGTTGCCAAAAATAATTTCCGATTGATTTCGCCAGGGTGTCGGGAGGACCCGTTCACTTCGAGCGACGCAAGGCCGTCTAATCTTCGTTCACGGGACCTCCCGACACCCACCAAAGACCTGCGATTCGATCAGAACTTTTGGCAACTGCGATAAAAGCAATTGAGTCATCGGGATTTCCATATTGACTAATTGGGTATACCGATATAGGTTACATGTGACTTGGGCGTGAGGGACACGTTGGCCGTTTGGGGATGTTTTTCTTTCTATGGGCCGGTCGGTTTGGCGAGTTCAGATGGCACGCGGCGCGCAAGGCTCCGTGTCTGGAAATAAATCAAAACAGGAGGCAGTGACCTTGAAGGCCGAGAAGAATGTCTTTGCCACTTCGCTGGGGATAGTTGGTGTTGGCTTGGTCATCGGGGTACTTGCCCCGTTGCTGCAGAAATGGGGCAACCCTGGGAACATGGGTATATGTGTGGCATGTTTTGAACGGGATATAGCCGGCAGCTTGGGCCTCCATCGGGCGGAGGTTGTTCAGTACTTGCGCCCCGAGATTCTCGGCTTTGTTCTGGGAGCCTTCATTGCGGCATTGGCATTTCGTGAATTCAAACCCAGGTCCGGTTCTGCTCCGTTTGCTCGCTTCCTTCTTGGAATGTGTGCGATGATCGGGGCCCTGGTATTCTTGGGGTGTCCGTGGAGAGCCGTGCTCCGGCTGGCTGGAGGAGATGGGAACGCTATTTTTGGACTGGCAGGCCTCGCAACCGGCGTCGGAATAGGAACAATCTTCTTCAGATCAGGGTTTAGTCTCGGAAGGACTTCAAGACAGAACTATGGGCTGGGTCTTCTCATGCCCTTTGTCGTCATCGGGCTGCTGGTCTTGGGCCTGATTTATCCGCAAATACCGAACGAACCCAAGAGCGGGGTGCTCTTCTACAGCGTCAAGGGCCCTGGGTCCCAGCATGCGCCGCTTGTCGTATCTATTGTGGTAGGCCTCGTGGTAGGTTTCATAGCCCAGCGGAGCCGCTTCTGCACCATGGGCGCGTTGAGAGACCTGATCTTGTTTCGTCACTGGCATTTGTTTTCTGGATTTCTCGCTCTCCTGGCCGCGGCATGGGTGACGAACCTTGTTGTAGGACAGTTCCATCCTGGTTTTGCCAATCAACCGGTGGCCCACCCCAAGAGTTTCTGGAACTTTTCCGGAATGCTGGTCGCTGGTCTGGCTTTCGCCCTGGCAGGCGGCTGCCCGGGAAGGCAACTGTTCATGTCGGGAGAAGGCGATGGAGACGCGGCGGTATTTGTTTTCGGAATGATTGTGGGAGCAGCCTTTGCCCACAATTTCGGCCTTGCCAGCTCTCCTGCGGGAATAGGACCTCACGGAATCGCTGGTGTCGTAATAGCATTGGCCACCTGTCTATATATCGGATTTACCAATATCAAGCGAGTAGGAGCGTGAGGAGGCACGAAAATGACGGAGAAGGTCGACGCGAGAGGTTTATCATGTCCTCAGCCGGTGCTGATGACATTAGCCAAGATGAGAGAAATGAAGACAGGCGAGCTGGAAGTGTTCGTGGACAATGAAGTCAGCAAGGAAAATGTGAGCCGCGCGGCAGCGCACGAGGGCTGGGAAATCACCGAAGCTCACCACGAAGCCGAGGAATATCGTCTTCTGCTGAGACGTTCATGAGTTTGTCGGTAAGCAGGCCCGGTTTCTGCAGCTCAAGACCCTCGACCGGTTCGACTTTTCAGCGATCCCATCCTTGAACAAGGCCGCAGTGCTCCATCCGGCGAAGAACCGTCCCGTCTCTTTCGGAGATCGGGACGGTCTTGTTGAGGCCGCGATGAAAAGTCTACTTGCCCGCTGCGAATTTCCAATACTTCCGCGGGTCGTCTGTAACGATGTAGATTACCCTCACATCGTCAGGATTGATGGCCTCTGCCTTTGGGAATGACTTCTTCAGATCCGCAACCCTTGTTTTGCAGGCTTGGAGGATCTTGTCCCGCTCACCAAAGGTCATCGCTCCTGTGGGGCACGATTTCACGCACGCAGGAATCATCCCGTTGGAAATCCTGTCAAAGCACATGGTACATTTTGCCATTGTCTTTGTTTTGGCGTCCTGGCGCGGGATGTTGTACGGACACCCTTCCAGCGTGGCCTTGAAATCCAGATCCTTGGTCTTGGGGGTAAAAATGACGGCCCCCGTTTTCTCGTCCTGTATGATCTCATCTTTCTCCGCCGCCGCCATGCAGCCTGGAGAAAGGCAGTGGCGGCACTGCTCCGAGAAGAAGTGCCAGTAGGGCTTGCCGCCACCGTTGAGGCCCTCCGAATATCGGACAATCTTGTATGTTTCGAACGAAAGATCTTGGGGATTTTCGTAAGCGCCGAGGTTCTTCGTCTCCACACCCGGCAACTGGTTCCACTGCTTGCAAGCAACCTGGCAGCCGCGACAAGCCGTGCACTTGGAGGTATCGACGAGTATTGAGTAACCTGAAGCCATCTTGCGCTGTGTTGCTTCAGACAGAATTGGACAATTCCCCTTGATCGGTTAGCATATGACCGTGGAGGAGGATGTGGCCGTGGCAGGAGGAAGGAGGAAGTTTTCAGCCGGGGATAAGGTCCGGATTCTGAGGCGGCATTTGGTTGACAAGGTTCCGGTCTCGGACCTTTGCGACGAGCAGGGTCTTCACCCGACGCTGTTTTACAAGTGGCAGAAGGAGTTCTTCGAGAACGGGGCTTCAGCCTTCGAGCGTGGAAACGATGGCAAGGTACGACGCCTGGAGAAGGAAAACACTTCGCCAAGGTCAAGATCGCCCACAAGGACGAGGTGATCGCGGAGATCATGGAGTCCCACGTGGCGCTAAAAAAAGTCTGGGGGAAAACTGAAGGGCTCTTGGGTGGAACCGGATAGGCGCGATGAGGTGGTGGATTACGTTCGCTACTGGTCCGACCGGACTTCCCTTCCGGCCACTCGCCTTATGGGGTGGATCGGTATGGGCCGTGCGAAGTTTTACCAGTGGCGGCAACGATACGGCATGGTCAACGAGCATAACGCCTGGGTTCCCCGAGATTTCCGGCTGGAAAGCTGGGAGCGGGCCGCAATCG
>JAIWNO010000265.1 GCA_020216785.1 Desulfomonile sp. | reverse complement strand
GCTTGGGTCATCGCTATGTCGAGCCAAATGTTGTCGTATGTTTCCAACAGGCGTTTGTATTCGGTGAATTCGTCCGCGCCGAGGTGCGGGATACACACCTTCAGTTCCGGATACTGCTGGAGCACCTGCTCCACTTTGCCCACTTCGCACAGGACGTACGGGTCCACCGGATAAGGAAACACCGGGTTTTTCGGTTCACGGCCCACGTGCATGACGATGGGCTTGCCGGCTGCCGCGCAAAGTTCGTAGATTTCGTGCATTTCCTTACTGTCCAGTGAGAAGAACTGGACGTGAGCATGGAGCTTAACGCCCGCAAGTCCGAGATCGAACCCTTCGTGCAAAATCGCGGCTGCATCTTCTTCGCCGGGAAAGACCGTTGCAGTGCCGATCACCTGTGGGTGCTTCCGGCAGAGCTTTACCATTGCTTTATTCAGGCTTCGCGCGATTCCGGGTGCATGGGCATAATGAAGACCGACGATGCGCTCCACCCCGCGGTCGATGAGGAACTCCACGATCGCTTCCGAGTTCATCCGATACCGGATCGGCCACGCCCACTGGTCGAGCCATGCCCAGATCGCATGAAACAGGGGCTCGGGAAACAGATGCACGTGAGCGTCAATCACAAGCGGCAATGACGAAGGGACTGCGTCGCCTTCCGGGTCATCCAGCGCGGGGAGAGGCAGCGTGAGCATGGGACGGCAGCTTGTGTCGGAGCAAGTGGTTGTCGGAACATCATGTTTCATTGCGACCGGCACTCGCTTCATGACAGAGTGTGGACTGGAAATCTATTGATAGCACGAAGCTCGCGCGGTCACAATCACCAATCTCGCGACACGCTCTTCTCGTATCACTGCTGGAGGAAAAGTACGAAGAATCGAGTGGTTATAGCAGTTGCCAAAAGTTCTGACCGAATAGCAGGTCTCTTGGCGGGTGTCGGGAGGTCCCGTGAACGAAGATTTGACGGCCTTGCGCCGCTCGAAGTGAACGGGGCCTCCCGACATCCTGGAGAAATCAATCGGAAATTATTTTTGGCAACTGCTATAGGGAGGCAGACGTCCGAATTCACGGATACAGATCGGTAACTAATTAATATGAAAGTGAATTCTCGTGAACAAATCGATCCTCGACGGCGCATTAAGGGCACCGTCGAGGATCGATCCTATAAAGCCTATTGAAGCGCAGCTTCGATCATGTCACCGATCTGCGCATCCTTGAAGTGGCTCACCTGAGCCGCTCCCGTCGGACAGACGACCCCGCAGATACCGCACCCTTTGCAGAGAGCCGGGTTCACCTCGGACCGGAAAATGCCCGGAGCGATCTCCTTGAGCTGCGGCGCCTGGAACGGACAGGAATCCACGCACATGCCACAGCCTCGGCAGAGGGATTGATCCACAACAGAAATCATACCCGCGACTTCCACGTAGCCTCTCGCGAGAATGTGGCACGCTCGGCAGCCTGCGGCTTCCGCCTGCGCGATGGTTTCATCGAGCGGCTTGGGAGAGTGTGCCAAGCCGGCCAGGAACACTCCATCGGTAGAGAAATCCACTGGTCGCAGCTTCATGTGAGCCTCGAGGAAGTGGCCGTACTGATTCGTCGGCACTTTGAACAGCGTTGCGAGCTTCCTGTTCTCCTCCCGAGGAACAATCGCGGCAGCGAGCACCACACTATCAGCGTCAATCACAATGTCGTGCCCAATTACGTGATCGTACGCGCGAACACGGATCTTTTCGCCGGGTTCCACGATCGGCGGCCGCTCCTGATCGTAGCGGATGAAGGTAACACCCAACCGGCGACACTTCTCATAATACGGCTCATTGAGACCGAAGCTCATGACATCTCTGTACAACACATAGACACTACAGTTGGGGTTCGCCTCCTTCAAGGCAATGGCGTTCATAATCGCCTGATTACAGCACACCTTGCTGCACCACGGGCGCTCGTCGCACCGTGACCCGACGCACTGGATGAAAACCGTAGTGTCGGCCCACATCACTGCCGGGTCTTTGCGCATTCTGGCTTCGCTCATCTCGAGCTGCGTCCTGATGCGAGAATCGCTTCCGTACCCGTAAAGATCAGGTTTCCACTCGGACGCTCCTGTGGCAATGATTGCGACACCGTGCGGGATTTCGAGAGGCTCGCCGTCGTCACGGACGATCGTTGACCTGAAGTCCCCCACGAAACCGGTCACGTTGTCAATGCGGCTGTTCAAATGAACGCTGATCTTGTCGTTCGAGGTGACCTTGCCCACTAAATCTTGTACGAACGGTTGTACCGCCTCGCCATTCATCGTGTGAGACAACCGCAGGGCATGGCCGCCAAGTCGTTCCGAGGCTTCGATGAGGTGGACCGTGAACCCTTGGGCCGCAATGTTGAGCGCTGCGGTCATCCCGGCCACTCCCCCGCCGATAACCAATGCGGATTGCACAACGGGCAGCCGCTGATCTCGAAGGTGCTCCAGGCGGGCAGCGCGGGCCACGGCCATTCGCACGAGTGTCACTGCCTTGTCTGTAGCCTGTTCTTTCTCGTGCATGTGGACCCACGAGCAGTGCTCACGAATGTTTGCCATTTCCACGAGGTACTTGTTCAGGCCCGCTTCCCTCGCAGTCTCCTGGAAGAGCGGCAAATGCGTCCGAGGAGTGCACGAAGCCACCACAAGGCGGTTCAGGTCGTACTCCTCAATGATTGTCTTAATCCTCGTTTGAGCATCCTGTGAACAGGTGAAGAGGCTCTCTTCCGCGTACTCGACGCTCGGTATCTGCCGAATCCTTCGCACCACCTCGGAAACATCGACGGTCGAGGCAATATTGATGCCGCATTTGCACACAAAAACCCCAACTCTCGGCTCCTTGGAACTCAGGCTCTTTTCCGGCGGAAATTCTTTGGTCGTAGTAAGCGTGTTCCTCGCCTCCGCCAGGATGCGACACGAGGCTCCTGCAGCGGCAGAGGCTTCCACGACGGTTTGCGGGATGTCTTTGGGGCCTTGGAACACACCCGCTGCCAGGACGCCCGCGCGGCTCGTTTGGACCGGGTTGAACGAATCGGTTCGACAGAAGCCCCATTCGTTCAGCTCCACTCCCAGACTTTGGGCAAGGCGCTGAGCGCTTTCCGAAGTCCTGAGGCCCACAGCGAGAACCACCATGTCGAACACTTCGGTCGCGGGCCGCTGCTGCTCGTCGAGATAATAAAGCTCGAGATCGTGCGTTTTCGGGTTCTCCACCACGCGGCTAACCATTGATCGGACGAATCTGACACCAACCTGATCTCTGGCGCGGAGGTAGTAAGAATAGAAGTCCTTTCCGAACGCCCGCAAATCCATGTAGAAGATTGCAGGCTCGATCTCCGGATCGTGCTCCCTGGCAATAACGGCCTCTTTCATCGACGCCATGCAGCAGATGGAGCTGCAATGCGGCATGCCTTTCTGTTGGTCACGCGAACCCACGCATTGGATCCACGCAACTTTCTTGGGATGCCTGCCGTCCGAAGGTCGCTTGATCTCCCCCGCACTCGGGCCGGACGCACTGAGTAACCGTTCGAATTCCATGTTCGTGAGCACGTTCTTCGCGGTCCCGTAAGCGAACTCCCCGCGGATCTTGGCCGGATCTATCATTTCGTAACCGGTTGAGAGGATGATCGTGCCGACGTCCACACATACCGTTTCGTCTTTCATGGTGTGATCGATGGCGTTGGCGGGACATTTCGCCACGCATTCCATGCACTCGGAACAGAAACCGCAGCTGAAACATCGGCTCGCCTCCTTCAGAGCATCCTCCTCGGAGAGACCAAGCTCAACTTCCTGAAATCCGCGGCGCTCGGCCACAGGCAATGACGGGCTCTCAATTCTCGGTTGAGGACGGACATCCGGGATCGGACGATATGTCGGGTTATCAGGAGGTCTTACGTACCGGCCTCGGGTCACGTCCTCCCCCTTAAGATATCGCGATATGGAGAGCGCGGCTTCGCGGCCCCCCGCGATAGCTTCGACCACCGTGGCCGGGGCAGTGGCAGCGTCGCCTCCTGCAAAGATGTCGGCGGCAAACACACCCTCGACAATCGTCGCGCGGGTGAGCTTGTTGGTGTGAATCGTGTTTCTGTCGGTCCTTCCAATTCCGGGCAAACGGTGCCAAATCTCAGGGTCGACGATTTGCCCCACGGCAAGCACCAGGGTGTCGCACTCCAGCGCCATTGACTCGTTTTCGTCGTACTGGGGGTTGAATCGCCCAGCGTCATCGAAAACTCTTGTGCACCTTTTGAACTCAGCCCGAGCGACTCGCCCGCGGCTTTCAACGAAGCGCTTCGGCCCCCAGGAATTGTGCAGGACGACACCTTCCTTCACGGCCTCTTGGATTTCGTGCTCCCAAGCGGGCATTTCGCGGCGTGTTTCCAGGCACACCAAGCTCACGCTCTCGGCGCCGAGGCGGACAGCGGTGCGAGCCACATCAATTGCCACATTACCGCCCCCTATGACGATGGTCTTCCTCAGAGGATCGATCTGTTGGCCAAGGGCGACGGATCGCAGGAGGTCAACGCCCTGGACCACCCCTTCAAGGTACACGCCCGGAACCGGCAAATGTGCACCCTTTTGGCACCCCACCGCCAAGAAAATGGCCTTATATCCTTGGGCTTTCAAATCGTTGAGAGTGAAGTCCACCCCTACCGTCGAATTGGTTTTCACCATGATCCCAAGGCTCAGAATGTGCTGGATGTCTTTTTCGAGCACCGCGCGCGGCAATCGGTACTCCGGAATCCCCAACCGCAACCAGCCCCCCAGCACAGCCTCGGATTCGAATATCGTCACCTGAAAACCTTCACGAGCCAGGTAATAGGATGCGGAAAGGCCGGCAGGCCCGGATCCGACGATAGCGACCTTTTCTTCGCGTGGGGAGATATCCGGAACGCGAAGGATTGAGTAATCTGCCTGGTCGGCCACAAAGCGCTTCAATGCACAGATCGAGACGGCCTCGCCTTTTTCTCCCATCCGGCAGGCATCCTCGCAGGGGTGGGGACAGACTCTTCCCAGGACCCCGGGAAGAGGAACCTTCTCATATATGAGTTCCAGGGCCTCATAGTACTTTCCCTGCTTGATGAGCTGCACGTACCCCTGCACATTGACGTGGGCCGGGCAAGCTTGCACACACGGAGGTCGATCCGCCTTTTCTATAACGAAAGTCTGAGGGACCGTCTGGGGAAAGAGCCGGTAGATTGCTGCCCGCTCGCTCATATCCTGGTCAAATTGGTTGGGCAGGCGCACCGGACAGGCAGCGGCACAGTCACCGCATCCTTTGCACCGATCAGGGTCGACATAGCGGGCTTTCTTCCGGATTTTTACCTTGAAATGACCTTCCCAGCCCCGCACGTCTTCAACCTCACTGAACGAGAAGATGTCAATATTGGGGTTCTGAGCCACCTGCAGCATTTTTGGCGAAAAAATGCACGTGGAGCAGTCGTTCGTGGGGTAGGTTTTGTCGAGCTGGGCCATACGTCCCCCGATGCCCGTCTGGCTCTCGACCAGGTACACCCGGAAGCCTGAATCAGCAAGATCCAGAGCGGATTGAATCCCACCTATTCCACCGCCGACTACCAGTACGGCACCAATCTTTCCGTTCTTCATCGGACTCCTCCCCTGCTCTCCATTCGATTGACCGCACCTTCCTCGTTCGATCGATTTCGCCTAGCTTTCGGCTCCATACGAGAGAGAACGGAGGCCTTCATGCGCGACGGTACCCCGTTCGTCGTGAATTCCCGCGAGCCTTTTAAGCTCAAGCAAGGTTCGGCACATCTTCTCCAGATGCTCAGCCACAGCACCGATCGCGTTCAGGATGTCCAAGTAGAGCGGCGAGCTGTCCGCAGCGCGAATGCGATTGTCGCAGCACTGCCAATAAGCGAGCCGGAAGTCTTCCAGCAGGCCGCCCAGCCGCCTACTCTCGGAACTAATCGACTTCAAAAGCGTTTCGTCCGGTGTGTTGAAGGCGTCCCGCGTATTGGTCATCATGTCGAGAAGAAGGAGGAAGAGTTGATCCAATTCCGCTTCTGTCCGGTCGGAAAACTCGACGTGTTCGTGGGTCTTGACGCGGCAGCACTCGAGAATGACGTCGAGCAGGTCGCCAATCCTGGCAAGACGATGGGGAAAGGTCAGCAGGCTTTTCAGCATACTGCCTGTTACGTCGGAAGATATGATGTCTTTTGTGAGGATTTCTTCTTGCTGGTGGATCTCTCTCGCGAGCTCCGTATACCTATCCACACGATGCGCGGTGCAATTCACAATGCACTTCGATAGCAACCGCGTGCTCTCGATGATCTTGCTCATTACGATCAACAGCGCTTCTTCAAGCGATGAGGATTCTGCCACTTTCTTCGAGTGCAATTCGTCATAGAGTGCGTTTCCGTCAGCAGGCTTGAGACCAAGCATGCGGAATGGATTGAAGAAAGCTCGTTTCCCATTCATGGCACTGCTCCACACTGATTCCGTAAATGTGGAGAGCACGGAGCGTGCCAAAGACTCTCGACAAGGACTAGAAGAGAATAGTAGGCGATATCAGTGAATTAGATGCTGGACGACGTGGAGAGGAACCGAGAGGGAATCGTCAGGGCGAACGAGGTCGTGCGCGAGAAAGGTACACGAATGACAGGAACACGGGAAATGCACATCAGAATTCGATTGAAAACTGTACCATGCCCCTTTGAAGATCAGTGACGTGTACCGTTTTCGAACATGCCGAACCGCTTCATATACCGATAGAGTGAATTGCGGGATATGCCGAGGATTCGAGCCGCCTCTTTCTTGCTCCCCGCGGAGCTGGCAAGGGCTTCCCGGCATAAGGAGCGAGTTATCTTGTCGGTGACTGCGTGAAGCCCGCCGTCGGGTGCACGCTTTGGCACGCACAGCCAGGAATGGCTGTCCAAAGTGGGAATTGTCAGCTCAAGCTCACCTTTGTCCCACAACATGAGAGAGCGTTCGAGAACGTTTCTCAGCTCGCGGACGTTTCCCGGCCATAGATACAGACTGAGGGCTTTCATGGTCGCAGGGCTTATGGTCGGTATTTCCCCGAACTGCATCTCGGAAGCCAAAACCGACAGGAGTTCTTCAACGAGAAGGGGAATATCTTCAACGCGTTCCCGTAAGGGCGGAACCCGCAATGGAAAAACATTCAACCGATAGTACAGGGCCTGCAGGAATCGCCCCGAGGCGACCTCGGATTCGAGGTCCTTGTTAGTGGCAGCGATAAGTCTGGCGTTAACGTGAATGCTCTTCACTCCACCGACGCGAAGGAACGACCGCTCATCGAGAAACGTCAAGAGTTTTGACTGCAAAGCGAGCGAAAGTTCTCCGACTTCGTTCAATAAGAGCGTGCCGCCTTCGGCCAATTCCAATAGGCCCCGCTTTCGAGCACGTGCGCCGGTAAAAGCGCCCGGCTCGTGGCCGAAGAGCTCCGATTCCGCCAGATCGTGGGGCAATGCGGCGCAGTTGATCGAGAAGAAAGGACCGTTGGCTCGCCGGGAATGATTGTGGATCCAGTGCGCGAAGTAATCTTTTCCGGAGCCGCTCTCCCCCAGAAGCAGGACAATGCCGTCTCTTGCAGCCGCGTACCGGGCCTTCTGAAGGGTCGCTTGCATCGCAGGCGACGGATATGTACGCTCGCTGATGCGCCTGACCGTCTGGCTCTTCTTGCGCTCGGTAATATTGCGGGAAATGGTACAAACACCAACAATTTCGCGCTCGGCGTTGCGAAGAGGCACGGTGACTTCGTGGAAGGTAAGCTGCTCGCCCCTGACCGGGCGCGTATGCTCCTCTTCGATTGACTCCCCGCTCAACGCCCGGAGGTTCACTTCGTTGATGCGTGTTCCTGCTTCCCTACCGAAGATATCTTCAGCCCTCCGGCCGAGAATCTCCTGCGCGGAGAGGCCGAGCAGCTTCTCCACCGCTCTATTGACATGGGTGTACTTCAAGGCCCGATCTTTGATATAGATGCAGTCTTTGGCTCCTTCAAATACCGCGCGGAAGCGCTCCTCACTGCTTCTCAGCGCATCCTCGGCCAATTTGCGATCGGTGATGTCGAGAAACGATCCCATCAGGCAGGTCGGCTTGCCCGATTCGTCCGTAACTCGGGTTGTCGATCCCTCCGCGTGAAATGTGCTCCCGTCTTTTCGTCTGGCAACAAATGCGCCGATCCACCATCCTTGCCAACCCAGTAATCGGATTACCTCACGGGCATTCTGCGGTTGGTCCCACAAATCCAAGGCGCTCCTGCCCAAAATTTCTTTCGCGCTCTCATATCCCCACAATTCGAGAAAGGAAGGATTGACATAGGTAAGCCTGCCGTCCAGATCAGTGATAACAATCGCATTGATTGAGGAAGCAATGGCGCTGTCCTTGATCCAGAGCTTTTTTTGAGCGCGGCGAAGGTCCGTAATATCCACCGCAATGCCTCTCATCCCTGTTGCTCGGCCGTCCCTCATGACACGGGCTGAATACATGAGCACCGGGAACGTAGCTCCGGATTTGGCCTCCAGGGTGTATTCCTTTCCGCTAAGTTTTTGTCCTTTGAGGACGACTTCGATGTCGTTTGCCAGCTGCTCCCGATCTTCGGGAGCGACGATGTCGAAGAGACTGAGCCCTCTCTCGAATTCCTTCCTTGTATAGCCAACTGACTTTAAGCCTCCGCAATTGACAAATCTGAAGTTCCCTCTCCCGTCAATTTCAAACACGATTTGTGGCAGGAGTTCGGCAAGTTCCTTATATTTTTCCTCGCTTGCCCGAAGTGCTGCCTGCATCTCTTGATGCTCCGCAAGTTCCTGAGTCAAGCGCTCGTTCGCTCTGGCAAGTTCGCTCGTCCGCTCCTGAATCAGGCGCTCAAGCTCATCGCGTGTCATTGTAAGCAACTGTTCCGCGCTCTTTGGGCTTATCGCCTCTCGCTGAGCGGCTTGTCGGGGGACGGACGTGATCACACGACGAGAAGGCTCATTGGGCTTGTCCGTGGGCTTCATGGCAGGACCTCCTTGCCGTCAAGGCTGGAAGCATATTGGTGAAAAGCCCAACATGAACAATTTTATTTTATCGACTTAGGAGCTTTGTTTCAAGTCCGTCATTAAGGGAACAGAGACAATAGACTGTCTTGACTCCGCTGACCTCAAGGCTATACTGACGTGAACTCCCGAACATTTTGGAGGAATCATGACCGAATCACGCTCAGATAAGCCCATTGGGGTGCCTGAGGACGAACATATGGTGGAGAAGCTCGAGCGGATCGTGGCGTTCGATCCGGACAACGCCAATGCCCACTACAATCTCGGCCTAGCACTCGCTGGTCGGCAGGACTTGGAGCGCAGCCTCACCGAATTCCGTACAGCCCTCAGACTTAAACCCGGACTGCTCGAGGCCCGCATCAACATATCAGGCATTCTGCTGGCGCAAGGCGACTATGACGGCTGTATCGAGGAGAGCCTCAAGGCGCTTGAGTTCAACCCAAACCTGCTGGAGGGATGCATCAATATCGGAATAGCATTCCTTCACAAAGGGATGACCCAGCAAGCGATCGACAGTTTCCATAAGGCTCTCAAGCTCAATCCCAATGCCGTGGCAGCGCATCTGAATCTGGGCAATGTCTATCTGGCACTCGGCGAGATCGAGAAGAGCATCGAACACAATGCCAGAGCCGCTCAACTCAAGCCCGATCATGGAATGGCATTCAACAATCTGGCAGTGGCGTATCACCACGCCGGCGACGACGAAAACGCCCGCAAGTACACCCGCGAGGCTCTGAGCCTGGGATATCCGGTGCACTCGGAGTTTCTCAAGCTTCTTGGCATGGCGTGAAAATGAGCGGTTTATCCGCGGGATTCTTCCTCGAAGTACTTGAGCGCAGCTTTCTTCTTTGTTGCGGGAAGCGATTCGTAGAGGCTTTGCAGCTCCTTTGACTTGAAGCGTAGCTTCTTCTCGTTCTTCCTGAACTTGGCCACGCGTGGTTGCGCCTTCCCCGCTGCCGCTTTGAGGAACGGTCCAACT
>JAIWNO010000264.1 GCA_020216785.1 Desulfomonile sp. | reverse complement strand
TCGGCAGGCGTAAGGCTTTTTATCATACGCTTGACCGATTCCGGGGAGATCGACCATGCCTCTTCGACCAACTCAGGAAAGTAGCTTTCCCTCCACCCGGTAAGAAGAAACACTCTCCTGCCCACCTCACCGAGGTCGCCGAACTCCGAGAGAATCTGGGTTGGGGCGTAGTCCACGGGCGGGCCGGCGCATCTCAAGAGTACGGATATTTCTCTCTGGTGCAAACAAGCGAGGATTTCAAGATCTTCCATGGAAAATGCGGCCTCGGTGAAAGCTCGCTTGAGTTCGGATAGGAGGGCGTGCAGCCCTTCGGGAGAAAGGACTTCGACCAAGTCCACCAGTTCAGCTGCATTGAAGCCTGCCAGTGAGCATTTCGCGGCCAGCGCCTCATGATGTGCGCCCGCATCGTGAAAGAGCCGAATGATCTGGTCCGGCTTGAGGCGCTCCCAAGGCATGTTCAAGGCCAGTTCTCGCGCTGCATCCGTCGAACGGGAGTTCAGTTGATCCAGGAGGACCTCGAATTCAAACTCGTCCACCGGCTGATCAGAGCTGAGGATTCTCCGAACGGGGTCAGGTATGTCCGAAAGGATGACCAACCTGGACCATCGTTTAAAAAAGGTGGTCTCCACCGGGGATGTGACCGTGTCCCATTCGTTCATGATAGTTTCCAGGAAGTTCTCGGCAATACGGACTATTTCTTTGGTGAGCAGCTCCTGGTTCTCTTCGTCGAGTCCCTCTGCAAGTTCCTGAATCAGATCGAGCAAAACTTCCTCGACCTTCTCAGGGATCTCGCCGGGACTCTGGGCTGTTCCCAGTTCCGCCAAAAAAGCGCGGACATCATGCGTGCTCACAGCGACGGGATCGCGCGACCCGACGCAGCCTGAGACTATCAGCGTGTGAACAAGCGCATCCCGGAGGCAATCCACTTCGGCCAGGCCCTCTACGCGAACCGATCGGGACTTGTTAAGGAGTCCGAACGGCAGGATCTCCTTGAGCTTCAAGATGAAATTGTACCGTTTCAGCTCGGACTCATAGTATTCCAGCACGGCCAGAGACGAGAACATCCTGTCCGTCAAAGTCAGTGAGGAAATCTGCTGGATCTCAGCTTCGGAAAAAACGCTGATTTGCGAGAGCTGCTGGCAGGTAACCTCATCAAGGCACTCAAATTCTTCCGGGCTTACCAGGATTTCGATCCGATGGTCTTGAAGGAGCATTCCCCACGCGTGCCGAAGTTTCCAGATCCGCGTGTACGCCAGACGGAAAAGATCCACCGGCGAGTCTTCCATGAGGATACGCAATCCTTTGTCCAGGTCTCCGCCGCTGCGGATTTCCAGGCCCACACCGACCAGCTTCAAAATGGTTTCTTGGACGCCGGCCAACTCCTCGGTCGAACGGAAATCCACCTCCTTATGGAGAACGTACTTGTTCGCCATTGCTACCGAGACACGGATG
Source organism: Desulfomonile sp. (assembly GCA_020216785.1). Lineage (GTDB taxonomy): Bacteria > Desulfobacterota > Desulfomonilia > Desulfomonilales > Desulfomonilaceae > JAIWNO01. The sequence goes on along the minus strand of JAIWNO010000264.1, from coordinate 8,548 downwards.
ATCTCGTCAGCCCTGTCGCGGGTGAAAATACCTTGTTCCGTGCCTCTCTTGACGACCTTGGAAATGAAAATCTGATCGTCAAGAACTACAAGGCCCAATGCGTCCATTCGTCAAACGCTCCAAAAACTGAGATGAACATGAAATTGGATCGACGCGACCAACCAGCGTTCGGCCTAAGGGCCGGCTGAGCCGAAAAAGGATGTCGCGAGGAGACTACCTGACCCGTTCGATGTATTTGCCGGTGCGGGTGTCGATCTTGAGAACATCTCCCTCATTGATGAACAGAGGCACTTGCACGGTCATGCCGGTCTCCAGGGTTGCCGGCTTCGTAGCACCGCCGGCCGTGTCGCCCTTAACACCGGGCTCTGTAGACGCGACGCGGAGTTCCACGAAAATGGGGACGTCCACTCCAATCGGTTTGCCGTTGTGGAACAACACGGTGATTTCAACGTTCTCCTGAAGATAGTTCCGGGAGTCCCCCAACTGGTCTTCCGTAAGGAATGACTGCTCATAAGTCTCGGAGTCCATGAAGTAGAACTGTCCGTCACTCTCGTAGAGATACTGCATTGTCTTCTCTTCCAGATCGGGTTTGTCCACTTTTTCGCCTGATCGGAATGTCCTATCGATCACGTTGCCGGTGAGCAGGCTCTTAAGCGTCGTACGGACAAATGCTCCGCCCTTACCGGGTTTCACGTGAAGAAAATCAACGATAACAAAGGGTTCTCCGTTGAGTTCAATCTTCAGTCCCTTTCGGAAGTCAGGGGTAGAATACATGGTGCCTCCCTTAAATCACAGCCAATATATAAAAATTATTCCTCACTTTCTCGTATCCGCAAGTGTGAGAAGTGTATTTTTTGTAGTTAATGGAGCGACGGGCTCACTCCACCACGATAAGATCCTTCGACATCCGTGATAGCAGCTCTGGGCCGGTGCGGTCCATGTACACAAGACTCTCGAGACGCACACCTCCAAATCCTTCAATGTAAATTCCAGGCTCGATAGTAAAGACCATTCCCTCTTCGACTAGACCTTTACCAAGGGGGGACAAAGAAGGTGGCTCGTGAATCTCAAGCCCGACGCCATGACCGAGTCCGTGCACAAAATACTTGCCGTATCCCGCAGCGGCAATCGAGTTCCGCGCAATGCGGTCCACGTCTCGCACACGCATTCCCACGCGCAATGCCTCGATCGCGCGCATGTGAGCAGTGTACACCGCTTGATGCATCTTACGTTGTTCCGATGTCGGCGCGCCGGTCACGCAGGTTACGGTCTCATCGCTATGGTATCCGTCAATCACACAGCCGTAGTCCACGACGACCAGTTCGCCGACGTTGATCACCTTATCTGAGGCAGCTCCATGCGGTAGAGCGCCCCGCTCGCCTGACGCGACTATGGTTTCGAATCCGGGGCCGTCCGCGCCGCAACGACGGAACAGCGTTTCCAATTCCGCAGCAACGTCTTTCTCGACGCGACCGGTCAGGCGCCTCTCAAGCAAGGAGCCGCACGCATCCGACGCACATCGCGCTGCACGCTCGATCCTGGCTTTCTCTTCAGGGGTTTTGCGCACTCGCAGCCCGTCGAGAAACGATTTCGGCACCGACACAAGTCGGACGTCCGGCAGACGCCGTGCCAGGTTCGTAGTAAATTCGTGACTCACTCGGGAGGCCTCGATTCCCAACCTGCTGACTCCTGCCGCCTTGACGGTCCTTGCCAGCGCATCGAGCCTGCGCCTCACAACATGTAGCCGGAAGCCCCGCGCCTCATTGCGAGCTTGAATGCCGTAACGGCCGTCGGTGAAAAGATGCCGCTCCTTTGCGGTGATAAGAACCGCGCCGTCTGACCCCGTAAAGCCGGTAACATGGCGTAAGTTCACCGAGGGCAGAATTTCCGAGGAGTTGAACAGAAGTGCATCCACTCCGAGCCGGCGGAGGCTGCCGTGAAGGGTCACCGCAGAAAGGATCATCGTTTCGAGCGCCGGGAGGATTTCATCTTCTCGATGTTTGACAACCAGGTCTGGAGTACTCCGAGCATCTTCTTTTCCCGCATTTTACGGCGAGCATTATTCAGGGAGGTCTTCAGACCTTCGTCCTCGGGGTGGCGCTTGAGGAGTTGCTCGTAAATTGCGACGGCTCGATCGAAGTGTCCTTGCCTCACGAATTCCTCTCCCATCGCCGTCGTTACTGGAAAAAGCCCACCCGTTTTCGGCATAAGCACGTCCGGCCGGAACTCAGGGGCAAAGCTTCGAAATTCCGGGCGCACAGCCGGTTCCACAGCGGGAGCGGGCCATTCCGGCTCGGTCTCACCCACTGGTGGCGCCTCGCACTCACGCGCCGGAAGCACGTCTTGGCGATATGCTTTCCTCGTTTCTCCGGCGATCTGGAGCGTGCCGCGCAAGGTCTCATATAGGGTCTTGTAGCGAATTCCCTCCTCAAGGTTACCCAGTTTGAGGTGGAGTTCCCCCAAGAGTTCGAAGATTCCGACCGCGCGAACGTATTTCTTCTCAAGGACAGCCAAGACGTCAAGGCACGCGTCGAATTCTCCGCTTTGAAGGAGAGACCGCGCGCGAGTCAGCGTTTGGTCGAGGTCCGCGGCTGCGGAGAAAGGACACTGAAAAACCGGCATCGTATCCACCATTTCACCTTTGCTCACGCGGTTTGTGAGAGTTGAGACATCAACTCTATGAATTCATTAAATAATCCAATTTTGCGTAATAGTCAAGCACCTTTTTGCACATCGACGCGGCGAAGTGGCCACAATAAGCGAATTGAGCGATTATCCATTGATTTACACAGGGGTGCCCACTGAAAGCTGAGGAGACCCCACCAGTTTACTCCGACTGAAGACTGTTCACATTTAATGCTGCTTGACAGCATTCGACCTCTGAGGTATGACGCCGGCCATTGCATATGACCGGCTCCATCAGGCCCCTTATCGGCGATAACGCGGACTTCACGTCAGACAAGGAGGATGCATGAGAACTGTAGCCTCTGCCAACAATAACTCGGCAATCCGGAAGGTGCTCGCCTGGGTAAAGACAAGAGCGTTCGGCAAGATCTCGATCCGAGCACCTGAAGCGGTTTCCTCTCCAGATCCTCGGCTGGCCTTTCAATCTGTGGGTGATTACTTTCGGGATGGCTTTTTCGGCCTCAACGGGCCTTTCGGCTTGACTTCGGCGGCGCTGGACGTTCTCTGGGCCATTCCTGCGCATTTGAAGCCGCCGGCCTTATCAGCGCTGGAGAATGAGGAGAAGCTGACCGGCAGGCGTCCTGAAGAGCTGCAAGCATACTACAACGACCTCGAAGACCTGGTATTTGATCTCAATCAAGTATATATTGACCTGTGCGAAAAGGGATACCTCGCGCTGCTTCAAACACACTTCACGGAAAGCCCTTCTCGCTCCGGTGCCTCTCAAAGGCCTGCAGCCATCCCGTGAAGGGAGCCTGACCGACGAAACAGACAAGCGCTCTTCCCGGTGTGGAACGACTCGCCGGAGAATTGTACCTTGTTCCTGGTGAAGGCAACGCCCGTTTTCCCGCGTGCCACGGGTTCCTCTTGAGAGGTAGCGACACGGTTCTTATCGATGCGGGTATGGGTCTCGAGCGTATCCGGGAACTTGACCGACAGATTCGTATCGACATCCTGATTATCTCGCATTCGCACCCGGACCACATTCGTATGGCCTACCTTCTCCAGGATCGGCACATCATGATGCCGAAAGAGTCCCCAGAGGAGGTGAGCGACCTTTTCCTTCTGGGCGAACGCTTCACAGGGTCCAAGGAAGCCGGCGAATACTGGGCTCGTGCGATGGAGTCGGCCTATGGCGTACAAGCGGTTCGCCCACCCGACGCTCGTTTCGGGGATGGTGACGTACTCGATTTCGGAGCGGCGCGGCTCCTGGCAGTGTATGCTCCGGGACACCTGAAAGACCACTACTGCTTCCTTGAGCTTACGACGGGAACATTGCTCACTACCGACATCGACCTCACTGGGTTCGGCCCCTGGTACGGCAATCCGGAAGCGGATATCGAGACTTTCCATGCGAGCATTCACAAAGTAATGTCACTGCCATATTCTCGGGTGTGTTCCTCTCATCGCCTGCCTATCGAAGGGGATGCTACCGACAACTTCCTCACATTTCTCCAAGGATTTGTAAGGCATCGGGAAGCCGTGATGCAGATCTGCCGCCGGCCGTCCACTCTCGATGACATTCTGGCGGTTTCTCCGTTGTACGGCGACGCGTTCCCTGACAAATTCTTCCAGCATCTGTTCGAGCGCAACATGTCAGCCAAGATCCTCGCTCTCCTCATCAGAGACGGAATTGTCGAGGAATCAGGAGGCCGATATCAGCGGGTGTCCGGCGAGGTGTATCAGTGACCGTTCCGACAAGCCCTGTCCCCACGATGGACTTCAACCAATTCCTGTCAGCCGTGTCCTTTCGTTTTGTGAAGCCTTACACTCCGCTGCCCGTTTCGACTCGTTCGCTCAGAAAGAGCCTCGCACATATTCGCGAGACGGGCAAACCGGGGTGGCTTTCTCGTTTGGGAACAATTCTGGAATACGCCAACACCGTGATCCCTGACGACGGTCGCGGCACAAGGCGCGCCTTGATGAAACTGTGCGGCATTCCGCGGATGTCGACCCTCGCGGTGGCATCCATCATCAACCAAGCGGTTGCCCGAATGCCGGGAGACCACCGGTGCGTCAACGTGGGGGTCTGGCACGGATTCACCTTACTTGCGGCCTTGGTGAACAACCCGGACAAGACGTGCATCGGTGTTGACAACTTCGCCACGTTCGGCGGGCCGAGAGAAGCCTTCCTGCGTCGGTTCAACTCCTCGAAAAGCCCCAATCACTATTTTTACGACATGGATTATGAGGAATATTTCGCGCACGTGCATACAGGGCACATCGGGTTCTACCTGTACGACGGGAACCACGACTATGCTAATCAATTGCGAGGCCTGGAGGTAGCCGAGCCGCATTTCGGGGCTGGATGCATTATCATGGTGGACGACACCAACTGGTCGGCGCCTCATCGAGCGGTCGAGGATTTCATGGCCCGCAGGCCGGGCGAATACCGCCTCCTTTTGGACGCCAAGACCCGTTCCAACTGCCACCCTACCCTGTGGAACGGTTTGATGGTGTTGAAGAAAACCGCGTAGCAGGTATTTCGGACCGGGGATCAGCAAATAAGAAGGCCCTCCCCACACCGGGTTTTCGATGCAGGTCGGGCCTCAGGAGTTCAAGGAGGACGCCGGGTGGCCGTTAGCTCGCGCGAGCGGCAGACACCTTGGTCCGAGCGACCTTTACTTTGTTGAGCATCTTCTCGTAAGCGGCGGGATCTGCGGCCGCGTCCATCTTTTCGAGTTCCTGCTCCAATTGACTCAGCTCCGATGATGCTGCTGCGGCATCAATTTCTTCCACCGCGCAAGCGTCATCCACCAGGACTGTCACTGCGTCGCCAAGCACCTCGCAAAAACCGGGACCGACCACGAAACGGTGAAAGCGGTCGTTCTCCAAGTAGGAGAACACACCGGGCTTGATGAACGTGAGCATGGGGGTGTGTCCGACCAGCACGCCGAACTCGCCCATAATACCCGGGGCTACGATTTCCTCGACTTCCTTGTCCAGCACCGAGCCCTGCGGGGTAACCAACTCAACCTTGAATTTTCCGGGCATCAAATTCCCCCGATCAGGCTGCTGCCTTTGCAAGTCTCTCCGCCTTCTCGACGACCTCGTTCAAGTCACCGACCATATAGAAGGCCTGTTCCGGCAAATGATCGAGGCGACCCTCTACGATCTCCTTGAAGCCTGCGACCGTGTCCTGGACCTTGACGTACTTGCCCGGAGTGCCGGTAAACTCCTGGGCCACAAAGAACGGCTGGCTCAGGAAGCGCTGGATTTTTCGAGCGCGAGAAACAACGAGTTTATCGTCCTCAGACAGCTCGTCCATACCGAGGATCGCGATGATGTCTTGAAGATCCTTGTACCTCTGCAGTACGAGCTGAACCTGACGAGCCACCTGATAGTGCTCTTCGCCGACGACCCGCGGATCGAGAATGCGGGAAGTCGAGTCGAGCGGATCAACCGCAGGGTAGATCCCCAACTCGGCCACCTGACGAGAAAGAACCACCGTTCCGTCAAGATGGGCAAATGTCGTAGCAGGAGCCGGGTCGGTAAGGTCGTCCGCGGGCACGTAGATGCACTCAACCGCGGTGATGGAGCCGTTCTTCGTGGAACAGATCCGCTCCTGAAGCTCGCCCATGTCCGTGCCCAGAGTCGGCTGGTAACCCACGGCAGAGGGCATACGGCCGAGGAGGGCGGACACCTCGGAACCGGCCTGGGTAAACCGGAAAATATTATCGATGAAAAGCATCACGTCCATGCCCATTTCGTCGCGGAAATATTCGGCGACGGTGAGCGCCGTGAGTCCCACTCGGGCGCGGGCGCCGGGAGGCTCGTTCATCTGTCCGTAGATCAGTGCAGCACGATCGATGACCCGTTCCCCCTCAGGCTTGGGCCTTCCGGGCAATACACCGCCCATTTCCAGGTAGAGGTCGTTGCCCTCGCGGGACCGCTCGCCCACCCCGGCGAACACGGAAGTTCCGCCGAATTGCTTGGCGATGTTATTGATAATCTCCATCATGAAGACCGTCTTCCCTACGCCGGCGCCGCCGAAGAAGCCTATCTTGCCGCCTTTCATAAAGGGGGCGATCAAGTCGACGACTTTGATTCCCGTCTCCTGGATAGCGATCTGTGTTACCTGTTCTTCAAAGGAAGGGGCTGGACGATGGACAGGTCGAGTCTCGGTCGCCTGAATCGGACCCAATTCATCCACGGGGCGCCCTACCACGTTCATAATGCGCCCGAGAACCGCTTTGCCCACGGGAACCGCGATGGGCTGGCCCGTATCCTTGGCGATCATGCCCCGAACAAGGCCGTCCGTCGTATCCATGGCGATGGTACGCACCAAATTGTCCCCGAGGTGTTGGGCAACCTCGACCACAAGGTTATCGGGTTCGTCGCTGATCGCCGGATTGCTGATCAGCAGTGCGTTGTAAAGGGCCGGCAGTTGCTCCTCGGAGAATTCAACGTCAACTACCGGACCGATAACCTGGACGATTTTTCCTTCATTCATTGTGGGATATCCTCCTGGACCCGTCATACGACCGGTTTATGGAATACTCTTCTTGTTATTCGGTCCTGTCAGCCTTTGAGGGCCTCGGCTCCGCCAACGATTTCCATCAGTTCTTTCGTGATGGTTTCCTGCCGCAGCCGGTTCGCCTTCAGTGTGAGTTTGTAAATCATTTCTTCCGCGTTGGAAGTTGCAGCCTCCATCGCGGTCATCCGGGCGCCGTGCTCACTGGCCACCGAGTCCAGAAGGCTGGTGTACACCTGAACCTCTACATACTTGGGGAGAATTGCCGCAAGCAGTTCCTCTTCGGACGGTTCATAGAGGTACTCCAGTTGGCGGCTGCCCCCGCCCTCTTCAGGCGACGCGGGCAGGACCTTCCTCAGGGTCTGTATCTGGGTCGCGGCGGTCTTGAACCGGTTATAAAGAATGTAGACCTCCTGATACTCTCCCGAAATGAATTTCTCCGTGAGCACACGGGCGATGTTTTCGGCGAGATCGAAGGTCACCTTGTTCATCACGTTGAGAAACCGCTCCGCTATCGTGACAGGGCGGCGCCGGAAATAGTCATGCCCTTTCCGCCCGACATTGAGCAGGTCGACCTGGATGCCTTTTGCCTTCATCTCTCTGATAAAGGCCTCAGCCCGACGGTTGAGGTTTGCGTTGAAACCGCCGCAGAGACCCCGGTCCGAAGTTATCTGCACCAGAAGGACCTTCTGGACCGTGTCGGACGTGAGGAGCATCGGGTGGGCCGCAGGATTGGTGCGCGACGCCAGCGACGCGAGCACATCCCGCATCTTGTCGGCATACGGACGGGCGGCTCCCACAGCTTCTTCAGCGCGGCGCAACTTCGCCGCGGCCACCATCTTCATGGCGTTGGTAATCTTCTGTGTATTCTTAACGCTAGCAATGCGTTTACGTATATCTCGGAGGCTTGCCATATCGACCTCTACGATGAAAAGCTAATCCCGGCAGTCACCTTTTCCGGAACCAACTGGGGGCCCATTAGACGATCGAGAGCTGCGGAGGAACGAAAATCCCTTTGAAATCATCCAGGATCTTCTTCATCTTGTTTTCCAGCTCGTCTGAGATCACCTTCTTTTCCCTGAGTTCCGTGAGGACTTCCGGGTGGTTCGTCTCAAGGTGGCTCAGCATCTGACGTTCGTACTCCGCCAGCATTCTCGGGTCGTATTCGTCTATATATCCGCGGGTTCCCGCGAAGATGATAGCGATCTGTTTTTCCACAGGCATCGGCTCGTACTGGGGTTGCTTGAGAATTTCCACGAGCCGGGTGCCGCGGGCGAGCTGCGCCTGGGTGACCTTGTCGAGGTCCGAACCGAACTGCGCGAACGCTTCGAGTTCACGGAACTGGGCCAAGTCAAGTCGCAGCGACCCCGCGACCTGCTTCAAGGCTGT
>JAIWNO010000064.1 GCA_020216785.1 Desulfomonile sp. | reverse complement strand
CGTTGTGTCAGTGATTCCGCATCAAAGAGCGGAAACGGCGATGAAGGTAGTCCCGCGTCCGTCGGTGGGACTCAAACGGGAACAGGCGGCAGAGGCATCTACGAGAGCGTTGCCGATGCCCTTACAGATGCTATGCGGGCCTTGTTCAATCCGTTGCCCGACCGTGAAGGTCCCTGTCCGGGCGGCCGAGAAGTGATTGACAGGTTGGGCCGCAAACGCTGCGTAACCGATTCCGGTTCGAAGACCGCCGAAGAGGGTGCGAGCGGTCCTTCGGAGAAGAGCGGCACGGGGGACGCCTCGGGCAAAGGTTTCATGGACACTGTAGCGGACACGCTTACGGACGCATTGAGCGCATTGCTCAACCCATTGCCGGACCGGGAAGGTCCCTGTCCCGGCGGTCGCGAGGTGATCGACAAGTTCGGCCGCAAACGCTGCATAACTGATTCCGGATCCAGGGAAGGGTTTGAGGAGCCGGGCTTGCCTGCCGAGGGCAAAGGAGGAGAATCCTCAAGTAAGGGCATTTTCGATACGGTAGCAGACACGCTAACGGATGCCTTGAGCGCCCTGTTCAAACCGCTTCCGGACCGTGAAGGGCCGTGCCCCGGCGGTCGTGAGGTAATCGACAAGTTCGGCCGAAAGAGGTGTGTAACAGACGCAGAAACCGCAGACGGGCTCGAGCGGCCGGGAGCCCCTTCAGAGGGCGGCACGGGGGGATCGACGGAAAAGGGCCTGTTTGAGAGCGTGGCGGACACACTCACGGATGCGTTGAGCGCTTTGTTGAATCCTCTTCCCGACCGCGAAGGACCGTGTCCCGGCGGCCGTGAAGTGACGGACAGGTTCGGCCGCAAGCGTTGCGTAAAGGACGACGCTTCCGGACCGGATGAGTCCCCGGCCGCGTCCGAGGGAATCGGCTCGTCCGCATCGTCCGACAAGGGTATTTTTGAAAGTATTGTCGATTCGGTGACAGATGCGCTCGGCGCTTTGCTGAACCCTATGGCCGACCGGGAGGGGCCATGCCCGGGCGGTCGCGAGGTAGTCGACAGATTTGGGCGCAAGCGATGTGTGGACGACGCTGCCTCCGCCGATGACAGCAAGACCGAAGAGCCGAGTGCTCGTGAAGGAGAGGGGTCTTCTTCAACTCCGGAGGGACAGAGCGCTGATCCCGGCGTTGACGTCGGGGACGATCAGCCCGGTTTTTTCGACGAAATGACCAGTATGATCAAGGACGCATTTGCGTTTCTCTTGAATCCGCTGCCGGAGCGGGAAGAGGCCTGCAAAGACGGCCACATGTTTGTGGACAAATACGGCAGGAAGCGGTGCGTGAGTCGCGCCGGAGCAGGCCCTCGCGAGGACGACGATCCCGCCCAGCCGGTAGAGGACTCCAAGAGCAAGCCTGTATCAGAAGGAGAATACCGCACCGAGGATGCATCAGCGATGCCGGACACCGGTTCGGACTCGGAGCCGAAGGGTGACGAAGAAGCCTCGCAGCCGAAAGACGGGTCTCAGGGTCCCGATATGCCAAATTTATTCGATAGGATGCGAGATTCCTTCGGAGCGGCCATCGCATTTCTGCTCAATCCTATGCCTGATCGGGAGGGACCCTGCGGAGGCGGGCGCCAAGTGGTCGACCGATTCGGCCGAAAACGATGCGTCAGCGGAAGATGACCAATCGTTATTCGAACTTCATTGCCACCACCGGATCAAGCTTGGCAGCGGAACTGGCCGGAACAACCCCTGAAAGGACTCCCAGCATCAACCCAATACCGATTGACGCTCCCACACTGGCAAAGAACACTGCCCACGCTGCGTCAATGTCGATAGCTTGTTGCAGGAAATACACTCCCACAGCTCCACACACAATGCCTACCGCCGCTCCTGCGAGGTTTACCAGAAGCGATTCACAAAGGAATTGAACCAGAATCGCCTTCTGTGTAGCACCGACGGCCTTTCTCAGGCCAATCTCGGTGGTTCGTTCCTTCACAAGGGCAAGCATGACATTGGTAATGCCCAGACCCCCGAGAATCAAGGTCACGACAATCGCGGAATACAGAAAGAACTTGAATGTAAACACGATCTTTTTGATGGATGCAAGCCTGTCGTGATACGAAATGACCTGCATGGCCCCGGCATATCCCGGATGATTCCCCTTGAGAAGGGCCTCGACCTTTGCCTGCACGCTCGGAACAATGTCCCAGTTGATAGGACGGACGTAGATATTGCCGATCTCGTACATGCCTGGAATCTTGGAGCGTGCAACAGAAATCGGCAAGAGTATCGATTCCTTGAATGCCGGATCTTCCGCCTGCCCGATCACCCCGACGACACGGAAGGGCATCCCTTGGATGTACACCTGGTTGCCCAACACGGGGTCCCCCTCGGAGAACAGCGCATCCTTAATCGCTTTTCCGATGACACACACAGACCGGCCCTTTTGAAGGTCTTTTTCATTGATGCCTCTCCCTTCGGCAATAGGGAGGTGCACCGCTTGGAAAATACTCGGTTCGATGCCGGCGAGACGTACGCCAGGCTTCTTGAGAGACTGGTACGTTACACTCTGTCCCATGAGGAACACCGCAGGCGATACTGCGTGAACACCCGGGAGTTTGCGAAGATCGTCGAGATCTTTTTGGTGAAACTGTCCCCGGTGCCAAATCTGAGATTCCCGGTGGGACCATTGCACCTTGACTATAGTCGCGCTTCCGAGGATATCGAGATTCTTGCCGAGGTTGCCTTCAACCGAGTCCCCGACGGTCAGAACGGTTATCAGGCTTGCCGTACCAAGTGTAGTGCCGATTAGAGCGCTCCGGTAGCGTCGCCGATTCCTGAAAATCTGACGGATCGCTGTCCTAATGAGGTCGCTGAGAATCATTTGGGATTCTGGCTCCGTTTGTGCCCTGGCCGATTAGTGTACCACACCAATATGCTCTGTGTCACCGATTGACAGCCTTGTTCCAATCGGAAAGAGCCTGAGCGGCTGCCAGTAAAGCAATTCAGAATTACGCTTCTCCTCTTGCCAAAGAACGGCCGGCAGGTATTTGAGAAACGATCTGCCGGTCCTCCGGGAGCCCATGTTTGCATAGGTCGAGCCGGATAAGCCCAAAACTTTTCCACTCTTCTGAAAAAGAGCACTTACTGCCGCGCACCGTATGACTTAAGCAGTTTGGCCATTTCCTGGTTCTTGCCCGCGAGCGCAAGTGCTGTCTCACCCCGCTGATTGACGGCGTTGACCTTGGCGCCGTGCTCAAGCAGAAGGAGAGCGACCTCGGTTTGCCCTTCGGAAGCGGCCTCCATAAGAGCAGTGACTCCATACCGATCCGAGGCGTTGACGTTGGCCCCCCGCTCCAACAGCAGCCTCACCACCTTGACATGGCCGAAGTACGAAGCGGTCATGAGCGCAGTGTCGAGGTCGTTGGCTCCCCGCTCCAGCAGACGTTCCACAATATGACGGTTGCCCTTGCCCGCAGCGGCAGCTACAGCGACTCTGCCATCCCGGCTTTGGCCGTTGACGTCAACGCCCTGATCGAGTAAGAGGTTGACAATATCCAGGTCGCCTCGTTCCGCCGCAGCGATCAGCGCATCGACTGAGTCTCGGGCTCCCTTGCGGAGCAATCGAAGCGCCGTTTCGGTGTATCCTTTGGCTGCAGCGGCCCCTACAGCCGTTTTTCCTTCTTTGGTGCGTGCGTCCAAGTCTGCTCCGCGTTCGAGCAGAAGTTCGACCACTTCAGGATCTCCTTTTTCCGCTGCTACGATCAATGCGGTGGTCCCATCGTACGATCGGGTGTTTACATCAACTCCTGCGTCGAGCATGAGGCGCACTATCTGGAGGTGACCTCTTTCCGCCGCCTGGATAAAAGCGGTCCCGCGGTCCGTAGTGCTTTTCGGGAGGAGAAGCTCCACGATTCGTGCATTGCCTCGGACCGCCGCCAGCTCCAATGCAGTCTCGCCCTCACGAGTTCTGATATTGACATCCGCTCCGCTTGCCAGAAGCATTTCCACAATGGCGGATGCGCCCTTTTCCGTAGCAATAATGAGAGGCGTCTTGCCCTGCCCCGTCTTGACGTTGACGTTGGGCCCCTTTGTGAGCAACCTTTGGGTTACCTCCGTCAAGCCCTTTTCTGCAGCGACGGCAAGAGCGGCACGGCCGTCGCTGGTGCGCGCGTCGGGATTGGCCCCCCGTTCGAGAAAAAGTTCGACAATGTCGGCGCGCCCGGCAGCAACTGCATTCAGGAACGGCCCTTCAAGATCCGTCGCTCCGTTCTTGAGTAGTAAATTGATAATCTCGGGGCGGCTCTTTGCCGCGGCGATGGAAAGCGGAGTGTCACCCGCGTCGGTTTTGGCGTTGACGTCCGCTCCTTTTTGCAGCAGCAGTTCCGTCGCCTCGGCCCTGTTGAATTCTACCGCCCACATGAGGGCGGTCTTGCCACGGTTATCCCTTGCATTGACGAGCGCCCCTCTGTCGATAAGCGCATGGACAAGCTCGACTCCCCCGACCGAAGCCGCCATCATAAGAGGGGTGATCCCGAGGCTCTGGTTCGCTGCATTGACATCCGCTCCCTTGGCCAGGAGTGCTCTCGTCACGTACGGCTGTTCCTCGATTATTGCATAGAGAAGCGGTGTGAACCCATCTTTATCGCGGGCGTTGACGTTGGCCCCGCTCTCAATAAGTCGGTTCACATCTTCGAGACGACCTTTTCTCACCACGTGCATCAGGTCTTGGTTGAAAACGCTTGCCTCTCGCCTTTCCCAGCAGCCTGTGCAAAGAAACGTGAGGCAAACCGTGCACAGCAGAGTGGCGGCACAAATTCGAGCGGACCAATCGGTTATGTAGGATCGATTCATGAAGCTTCAGTGGGGACGGCCGAGTCAATTCTGCCGCGTACTCGGCGGCTCAAACGGAGAATAGCAACATAAGCGGCGGGAGTCAAAACCAGTGAGAAGAGACTCGCGCTGGTGAGGCCGGCAACCAGGGCCAAGGAAAAAGGTCCCCACGTGGATGAGCCCGTGCCGCGGTCCAGCAGCATGGGGAGTGCAGCGCCCACAGTAGTAAGTGTTGTCATGAGAATCGGACGCAGTCGTCGGCGAGCCCCGGCTGTTACAGCGTCTTCGGGCGTTGCTCCCGTCCGGAGGCTGTCGTTGATGGCGTACACCAGAACGATATTCACGTTTGCCACCAACCCCAGCAGGATGATGAATCCTAGATACACGGGCAGATTGACAGGATAGCCCAACAGCATCAGCGCGAGCACCACGCCGCCTACGGCGAAAGGTGCGGCCGTGATGATAACCAGTGGCTGGAGGAACGACTCCGTTGCCGCCACGAGCACGAGATAGATGAGCAAGAGTGCAATGGCCGCGGCTTTTACCATCTCGACGCGCGTCTTGAGGATGCTTTCCGCCTCTTCGCCCAAACTGAAATAGTACTCGGCCGGCAGTTCAATCCGAGCCAAAGCCTCTCTCACCCGTTGGGCAATTGTGAGGGGGTCTTCCCGCGGGCCGAAAACAACGCTCGCCCTCATCACGCGCTTGCGGGCGTTGTGGTGGATTTCTGCAGCCCCGAGCTTGAGTACCGGCTCAGCCAGTTGTGCAAAAGGGACTCTCTGCCTGTGCTCGCCGTAGAGGAACGCGTGGTCGAGAATCTTGAGGCCTTCTTCGGGCTTCTTCTGCGCACGAACTCGCACAAGCGTTTCCTTCTCGTCCCTGGTGACTCGAGCAGCTACAGGACCGGTCAGACGGGAACGGAGGTCACCGGCCAAGTCCAGGGCTCGCACACCGCTCGATCCGAGCACTTCGTGCTTTACTTCAAAGGCCAGTTCCGGTACTGGGTTGGCTTGCTGGAGGATTACGGCCTGCACCCCCGGGATCTTTGACAACTGGCCATGAAGCGGCTGGAGGAGCGCCATCAACCGATCCATGTTCGGGCCGGTCAAATACACCGAGAGGGAACGGGTGTCGCCGCCTGAATCGAGCGGCAACACGTCAAATTGAGACTTGATCGTACTACCCAGCTTAACTTTCAAGTCTCGCATCTGCCGGGAGATCGCTTCCGGCCTTGTACCTTTCTGAAATGTGACCATAATTTGCGACTGGTTGCTGAAGCTTCTCGTGTGCACCCGTCTAACACCCGGGAATTGGAGAACGACATCCTCTACCAGGTGCGCCTCTTTTGCGGAGCGCTCTGCGGAAGATCCCGGCTCCATGACGATACTCACTTTGAACCCTTGTTCCGTGCGACCAATGCCCGAGCTGAACGAGAGCCGGGTGGTTGCCAGTCCTGCGACCGCGAGGAATGTGATGGTGCTGAGAACAACGACAGCGGGGTGTCTGACCAGCAGCGGTAGGATTCGATCGTATAATCCGGGATAGGGTAGGGCACGTTCCAGCTCAAAACGCCGCGCACGACCGTGCCCTCCGAAGTAGGTAAACAACACCGGCACGAGCACGAGAGCGGCGACAAGCGAAGCGATGAGGCTCAGGCAAACCGTCCACGTGAGCCCCAGGAAGAACGTGCGAACTCGGAGCGAAACAAATACCAGCGGAAGAAAGACCATAACTGTGGTGAGCGTCGAAAAAAGCACCGGGACACCGACTTCCTGCGTGCCCTTCACGATTGCGTCCTCTTCCACACTGCCCCCGCGTATCCGACGAGTAATCGACTCAATCACCACGATTCCGCTGTCGACCACCATTCCCACTGCAAGGCTCAAGCCGCTGAGAGACAGCATATCCAGCGGGATTCCGACCAGATACATGAGGAGCAGGGCTGTAAGTAGCGAGAACGGGATCGCCGTCATAATGATAAGGGTTGAAGAAAGCGTCCCAAGGAACAGAAAGAGCGCGATGCCGGCAACGACGGCTCCGAGCGCCATGATAATCCGAAGACGCTGAAGCGATTCCTCAAGGAATTCCGCTTGGCTGTACACCACGTCCACGTTCACATCCGCGGGCATCGAATGCCTCATCTCGTCAATTCTCGCCTTGACCGAGGTCCATAAGTGGCGAAGATCCGCGTCGCTGGTCCTGAAAACCGCCACCGATACGAGAGGCTTGCCGTTGAGATGTGTCAACTCCTTGGGCTCTTTGGCGTCCAGCGTCACTTTGGCCACATCGCCTACCGTAACCGCCCCGCCTCCTTCCGAGACTACCAGAGGCTGTGCGGCGATCTTCTCGATGGTGTCGAGTTCGCCAGTGGTCCTGATTGCGACACGTTTTCCCTCCATATTGAGGAACCCCGCCGGCAGTGTGGCATGGCCCTTCCCAATTGCTTCCACCACGTTGTCAAACGTCAGGCCGAGCGCGTTGAGCCTGCCAACGTCGCATTCGACGATGATTTCGGTCTCGCTTCCGCCAGCCACCTGGACTCCCGCTACGCCGTTAATCCTGGTCAACTGGGGCTTGAGCGTCTTCTCCACCCAGTGGGTAAGGTCAGCGACGCTTAGGTCTCCCGTGACACCAAGGACGGCCAACGGATCGTCCGCTGGATTGAAGTGATTGATCACGGGAAAACGCGTGTCTCTAGGGAAGGATGGCCACAGGCGCCGAATCTTTCCGCGCACTTCCACGGCGGCGATGGTGATATTCTGGCCGAGGTGGAACTCAAGGACGACCTCGGACTCACCCTGGCGAGAGACCGAGGAGATCTTCTTGAGGCCGGGCAGGTCCGAAAGCGCTTCTTCGAGCTTTCGAGTGATGAGGATTTCGATCTCTTCGGGGTCGGCCTCGGAGAGGATCGTCGTGATGGTGAGCGCGGGAAAACGAGACTGAGGATAGAGGTTGATGGGGATGTCCCCAGCCGCTATAACTCCCAATGCCGTCAGGCACGCACACGCAACGAGAGAACCGACAGGTCTCCTGATTATCGTTGCGATAAGGCTCATCCGCGTCACTTCCCGATGTCTGCGGGATCAACAGGCTTTCCTGACCTCCCTGCCGCGAGACTGTAGAGCACAGGCACAAGAAAGAGCGTGAAAAACAGCGACGCGATGAGTCCGGCGTTCACGGTCAGCGCCAGCGAGGTCCGCAAGGCGGCCCCTTTACCCCAGCTGAAACAAAGCGGCAGCACACCGAATACCGTGGTCCCCGTGCTCATAAGGATCGGATGGAGTCTCACTCGACATGCCTCGATAACCGCGTCACGCCGCGGCAATCCCGAACGCTCCACGGTGAGCGTGTAATCCACCATGAGTATGCCGTTATTCACCACCAAACCGATTAACACCACGGCCCCAATAAGAACAAGCACGTTGATTGGAATTCCAAGCAAGTTAAAGATGAGTGCCGGTCCCGCGATGGTCGTCGGAGCCACAAGCATGATCACGAACGGCCATCGCACCGACTCGAATTGCACTGCCATTACCGCATACGTGAGCATCGCTGCCACAAGCAAAGCGAGTGAGAGACTTCCAATGGAACTCATTAGTTCCAGGCGTTCCCTACCCGCTTGCACTTCATACCCTGGTGGAAGTTGCAGCGCTCCAGCCGCCTCTGTTGCCTTTTCTTCCCCATTGGAAAACGCCGCTCCCACGATATTCGCATTAATGGTGACGTTGCGTCGGCGGTCAGTTCGGAGAATCTCTCTCGGTCCACGGCCGGGATCGAGTGTGGCGACCTGTTCAAGGAGCGCTACCCGGTCATCTTCGTTGCGACCGGGGTTGCCTCGCGCCACCAGAGGTTGGTCTGCTGCGTCGTGTCGCTGACCCAGACGCATTGGGAGAAGCTTGAGATCGTCACGACTTGTACGGTCTTCCGGACGAAGCCGAACCCGTATGTCGGTTTCTTTTTCCTCTCGGATGAACTTGCCGGCAATCCGACCCTCGACCGCAGTCTGAAGCGCTTGAGCGATATCCCGCACCGAGAGGCCTCGGGCTGCGGCCTGGTATCGGTCCACGATCACTTGGATCTGGTTCGTCCATACATTGCCTCGGGATGTGACGTCCTTGAGGTGCGCGTCACCTGTGAGGCGCGCGACCAGTTCGTCTGCGAGCTTTGCGAGAGTTGTGAGGTCGTCGCCTACCAGACGGAGAAGTTGCGTGCTCTCACCTGTGCCCAGCGCGCGGGATAGGAAGCTCTGGCCGGACAAAAACTCCAATCGTGCGCCCGTGACTCGGTCGGCGTTTGAGCGGAGGCCGGCGATTACCTTTTCTCGGTCTCCCCGCTCATAGCTGCCGGGCCTGAGAGTTACCAGGATCCGGGCTTCGTTGGGTTTGGCAACTGTTTGAACCGTCGTCAATTCCGCTTTCGGGTCTACGCCGGCGTCCGTCACATACGCTTGGACCTCAGGGCGATTTTTGAGCAGAGCTTCGGCCGCATCCACCGCCGTTTCGACTGCCTGGATGTTGGCATCCGGAGGTAGGATCAAGCGCATGGTGAACTGATCTTCGTCGAGTTCCGGCAAGACCTGGAATCCTGTGCGGGTCACCCCCCATGCGCTCAGCACGAACACCGCCAGGCAAGTCCCTACAACCACAGTCCGATGATCCAGAGCCCAGCCGAGGCTGCGAGCGTAAGCCCACTGAACTGAAGAGCTTCCTTTCTTCTCCCCGTACCGGCCTCTGCTACGGGTGAGGATGACAAGAGCGGGCAAGAGGATGAGGGCAGTCAGCAGCGAAATCATCAGCGAGACGCCCAAGGTGAACGCGAAATCACGAAACAACCGCTGAGCCAAGCCGGTCATGAAGAGGATAGGAATCAGGACTACCACTGTCGTGAACGTGCCGGAAATGACGCTCGCGCTCACTTCGGCCACGCCGGACTCGACAGCAGCGAGGAGATCTTTCTTCTGAAGGCTATGCCGGTGAATGCTCTCCAACACCACAATGGATGCGTCGACCATCATTCCCGCGCCGACCGCGAGTCCCCCGATGGACATGAAGTTGAAGCTCACCTTGCCCATTGCCATGAATGCCATCGTCGCCACAATCGACACTGGTATGGAAATGACAATGAGTAGTGCGCTGCGCGTGTTCCGAAGACCGACGAAGAGGACCATCAGCGCGAGAGCGCT
>JAIWNO010000063.1 GCA_020216785.1 Desulfomonile sp. | reverse complement strand
GCCCCAGAGCACGTCGGTTCGTAGATCTTTGAGAGCCTGCTTAATGAAAGGCCCTTGGTCATCTGCGACGAATAGCCGGGTACTCTCAGGCAGCGATCGTTGGATGCTTTCGGTCCTCTCGCGCACCCTGTGTGAGACCTCTACAATATTTGCAGCAGGCTCCTTGATGATGGAAAGCAACACCGAAGAGCGGCCATTGTAACGACTGAGACTGGTCTTGTCCGCTGTTGATTCGCGAACCTCCGCGATATCTTCAATGCGCACTGTGCCCGCTGTGGGACTATGCCCCACGGGGAGTCTCCGGATCTGGTCGAGATCGCGAAAGCGGCCCACTGTCCGGAGCGGTAGATCCATTCCGCCAGTCACGATCTTGCCGCCCGGAAAGTTGATGTTGGCGGCTGCGATACGCTCCACCACAGTTGAAAGATCAAGTGCATGCGCAGCGAGTCGTGCACGGTCAACAAGTACCTGGATCTCGGGTACGCTACCGCCCGAAATCCGCACCGCGGCGACCCCTGCAACGGTTTCCAGGTCGGGCTTTGTGACCGTTTCGGCTCGACGGCGGAGCACCTCCGGTGGATCATCACCGACAACGGCCAGAGTCACCACCGGTTCATCGGCGGGATCATAATGGGAAACGAGAGGGGGTTTCACGTCACGTGGAAGCTGCTCAGTGATTGTGTCAAGCTTTTCGCGCACCTCCGCAGCAGCGAGACTCATATTAGTGCCCCAGTCAAACCTGAGTGTCACCAGTGAGATGCCTTCAGTGGACGCGGATGTCATGGAACGCAACCCGGTGACGCCACCCAGTGCCGACTCCACAGGGCGGGTGATCAGGTTTTCCACTTCCTCAGGCGCTGCATCGCCGAAGGTCGTGCGCACGACGAGGGTAGGGTAGGCGAGGCTCGGTAGCAGCTCCACCGGCAGCAGCGGCAACGAGAGGAGTCCCCCGAGGACGAGAATGGTGAACAAGGAAACGATCGCGACCGGATGTCGATAGGCCCAGGACATTCGTCCATCCTTGAGTTGTTGTCACTCCTGACCGACGATAGTTACTGACACGTCCGCCAAGTCAGAGACTTTGTCCTGTCCTTCGACGATAACCACATCGCCCGCCTGCAGACCTGAGAGGATTTCTACGCGCTGCTGATCGCGGCGACCGATCCTGACTTTTCTGCGAAGCGCAACGCCGTCCCTAACCACGAACACCGAATCTTCCCCATCGACGGTGGCAAGGAGCGCTGATACGGGCACCGATACAGGTCCGCCTGCTTGCCCTACGTCGATTTCCGCCCGTACGAACATGCCCGGGCGGAGAATGTGGTCCGGGTTGGGGATTCCTACCGTAGCAGTAAACGTACGGTTTGCCGGATTAATTTCGCTGCTGATTGTTTGGACCGTGCCTGTGAACTTGCGGCCGCCAAGCGCATCCACCACCACGTTAACGCTTTGGCCCGGACCGATCATAGGGTAGAGCTTTTCCCCAAGATTGATCTCTGCGTCGATCTCGCTGCAATATATGAGGCGAAGCACTTTATAGGATTGAGGATTCACCACCTCGCCTTCCTTGAGATAGATCTTGGCCACAATCCCGGGAGTAGGCGCACGAAGGGTCATCTGCTCCTTGCGACCACTCGCCGACTCGACTTCCTTCTTGGCGGATTCGAGTTCTGCCTCAGCCTTCTGGACTTCGAAAGCGGACCGCATGAGTTCGGACTCAGAGATGGCTTCCTTCTGGTAAAGCTCTTCTTTCTTGGCATGTTCGGCCCGCGCCAGGTCGAGTTGGGCCACGGCGGTCTTAAGCTTGGCTTTGCGGACCTCCATCTCGAGATCAACCTGTCTCTGATCCAGTTTGGCAAGTAGTTGGTTCTTGGCGACCCGCTCTCCCTCCTTGACCGGGAGATCAAAGATTACGCCCGTCATCTCGAAGCCCAAATCCACGGCCTGACGGCACTTGAGTGATCCCATGCCGGACACGAGGTCTTTATCGGCTTTGCCAACGCGAACGCCTTTGACTTTGATAGCTTCGGCTGCCTCCGACAGCGTCGCATGGGCGACAAAAGCGAGTGCCCCGACGGCGGCGACAGCCGCCGCTACGAGCCGGTATACCAGCGCAGGTCTGTTCATGCTTTCCCCTGCCAAGAAGAGTGAAGACGGATCGGTCGCCGGTTCCACGAACTAAAAGGGAGGGAGAAGGCGCTTGCGGCCAGGATCAACCCCCGGAATCCTCAATGAAGTGACCATCGTCCCAAGCCTGAAAACAGGTTGGCGGCACCTTGCCTTCAAAATGCATCGACGATACCAAACAAACGATCAAAGAGCAAGTTGCAACGGCCGATCAGGCAATCGTTTCCCATCTGTTCCTGAGCGCACGCCCAACAAGCTTCGTTGGCTGAGCTCTCGTGGATTACGTTCGGATGAAGCTAAAAATGGGCGTTGACATAGGCAAATCCGTTCGTTAGACTCTGTCAGGTTTTTTCCGTGCTGGAGACCGGTGCTCTTGTGCTTTCATGGCCGGTTGTTGGGTGTGCCGCGCGACAAGCAGCGGGTATGAGGGGGTATGTTTTTCTCGTGACACTGTTCAGTGAGAGGCGGTTTCCTCTGCGGGCCGACGAATGCCGAGCATACACCGGAATGTGGTGCGGGTTTGCGGCGTGTTTGCTCGTCCTGAGTCTTGCATTCGCGGAGGCGCTCGCTCAACCGCCTCGATGTGGTCCCGAGGGAGACCCTCCTGCCCGAATCCTTGGGATCGAAGGTAGAAAACTCACGCTTTTTCAAGCAATTGCCATCACCTTGGATCGCAATCGCCGCATGATAACGGCCGACCTGACCTTGAGGGAACGGGAAAGCCAGCGTCGATCAGCATACTCGGATTTCTTCCCCAGGTTTGATATTCAGTATGTTGCCCGTGCATCGAAGTACGAGGACCCGGGCGCTATTTACAATTTCTCTCGTGCGCACGACGCCCGTCGTGGCCTGTCGCTTGTCAAAGAGGGAGGATTCTTTGAGTCCGCGGTGTTCAGCGACTATCCCTATCGTATTGATCCCTTCCGGATGTTTACGCTCACCGCGGCGCTGACACAGCCGGTGTTCACCGCAGGGAGAATACTTAATCAATACAAGTATGCTCGGCTCGGGGTAGACTTCGCCGCCATTCAGGTGGAGGTCGATCGCCAGGACTTAACCTTGGAGGTATATGAGGCGTACTATGGCATGATGCGGGGACAAAAGCTCCTTGAAGTGGCCAAACAGTCAGTTATGGCTCTGGAGGCCCTGCGCAATAGGGCCCAGGCCTTCTATGACGCCAAGCAGTTGCCGAAGCTGGATGTGCTTTCGGTTGAGGGTCAACTCTCCGAAGCCAGGAAACGGGTGACTCAGTCCCAGGTGCAGATCGACGATGGCCGCGAGCAGCTCAATTATCTCATGCGGTTGCCCCTGGACACACAGATTGACGTTGTTCAAGACTACGAATTCCGTCCCGCGCCGTACCGGGTCCCTGAGATCTTCACTCTAGCGGCGGCTAACCGTTTGGAATTGCGTCAGGCGAATATCTCAGCCCAGCAAGCGGTGGCGGTAGCCGAGGCTGCAAAGGGCGCTCTCTGGCCTTCTGTATATCTTGAAGTCCGCGGGACTCGTCAGAACGACGATTGGAATGTGCTCGACCAGGAGGGAATCAACGAGTGGTCAATCACCGGCGCAGTCCAATGGAACTTCGACATGTTCCGAAATCGTGAGACGCTCCAGGAGCGCCGCGCTGTTGCCGCCCGCGCGTGGACGGAGCAAGAGCAGCTTGTGGACACCGTCTTCAGGGATGTAAGCCGGGCCTATCGGAAGATGAAGCGCACCGAGAGCGACATCACCCAGAATCGCAAGGCCGTGGAATATCGACGGGAAGCCTTCCGGGTTGCCAAGGAGCGATACAACGCGATGCTTTCCACCTACACTGAAGTGTTGGACGCGGAGCGGCAGCTCCACCAGTCCCTTGGGGATTATTACGAATCGCTGATCGACTATCGACTGGATCAGGCCACCCTGGAGCGGCAGATGGGGGTTCTGCGGAATTGATGTCGCGTACGCAGCTGTGCGATGTGTAGTCCTTGCTCCGCAGCCTCGGTTCCCAATTGAGCAAGGCGATTCCGCCGCAAGTCGGGGTCTTTGATTTTCAGGGTCTGCTGGAGCCTATGATTCAGGCCAACTTCGCAAGCGCCCGAAAGCGACAGACGGATGCCTGTCCCCCATGAGCAGTAAATCACTTCCTCGAAAAGCCAATCGCATGAAAGTCGTCGCCATAAGTACCTGCTATCGGGTGTGTGTATGGGGAGGTGCGGAGGGGAGATGAAGTCCCCTCTCCGCAGGATGGAACAGCGTGACGCTCTTAATATACATCTCCGAGGCGAAGCCACGGAGTGTTCACCGAAGCCGATGACTTTCATGATTCGTTGTGCCCAAAAACTGGGGCATGGGAGTTGGTATTGGGTCTCCGAAGAACCACGGCAAAGCGCGTTCTTCGGAGACTTGACCTTAGGCCGGTCACTTCCCGGACGTGGCGGGAGGACGGGTCGCAGGCGGAGTAGGACTTGGTGTCGGGCTCGGCGTCCCGGAACCGGGCTTCTTATCGAGATCCGCCAGGAACTTCTTGGCGGGCTCGAAGCCCGGCATGATCGCGAGGGCCCGCTCGAATTCCGAACGTGCTTCCTTTTCCCGGCCGCCCGCCATGAAGATCTTGCCCATTTCTGTGTGGTACAGGGCGAAGCGCGCTTCCCCCTCAAAGAGAAGGAAGAACAGCGGGAGCGCCTTGTCTATTTCTCCCTTCTGCGCGTAGATACGGGCCAGGTCGAAGCGAGCGTCATCGAAATTGGGGCAGACATTGAGAACTCGGTTCAGCAGCTCCTCGGCTACTGCGAGCGTTTTTTCGTCAAAGGAATATGCACGGCCGAGCATGGCCATTGCCGGGAGGTTCTTGGGTTCAAGGCGCACGGCTTCTTTTAATTCGTTGATCGCTTTGTCTTTTTCGCGGTTGGAAAAATACGCGACTCCGAGCCAATATCGTGCCAGAACGGACTCGGGAAATTTCTGCACACAGCTTTGGAATTCCTTAAGCGCTTCATCGATCTGCATCTTGTTAAGTAACTCGTGCCCCTTGGCGATACACTTGACCACTTCAGGATCGGCCTTTAATGTGGGGTCCGCGGCGGCCGGAGCGGGGGCCTGAGCGCTCGCCGCAAAGGACAGGCAGACCGTGAGCAGACACGCCGCAGCGACAGCCGCGATCGCTCGAAAGGAAAAAAAACAAGAAACTACATTGAAAATCCGCATTCTTAGTCCCATTGGAACCCCCTGATGACCTTTCATTGTGATCAAAACTATTCGAAACGCATTGCAGTAACCACGTCAAGCCGGCTGGCCTGAGCGGAAGGATACATCCCGGCAAACACCCCGATCATCACGGTGAAAGCCAGGTCCATCAAGATGCTGGTGGACATGACGTACGCGGAGACCTCCACTCCGAGCGATCCTTTGAGCGCCTGGACGGCGGCAAGACCGCCGATCACGCCGAGGATACCCGAAACGAGACTGATCATGACCGCTTCCGTCAGGAATTGCATCCTGATCATCCCGTCTCTGGCCCCAAGCGCCTTCCTCAGGCCGATCTCTCTCGTCCTGTCCTGTATTGCGGCCAACATCACGTTCGTAAGGCCTACCTTGCCGAGGATAAACACTACCACCAGGGACGCGTAAATGAAGATCTTGACGATGTACACCATTGTCTTGACTCGCTTGACACGTTCCGGATAGTGGATGAGCTTGATCCCCGATTCATATCCCTTGTGGCCGCTGGTGAGAATATCCCGCGCGCTGTCGTGAACGGCCTCGACATTGTGCCAGTTGTCGGCACGCATGTAAATCTCGCTGATCCAATTGAGCCCTTGGAAGCCGCTTTGGGCCTTGGTAATCGGGATAAATACAGCGGATCGAATGTCCGTGTGCTGGATACCTCCGAGTGTGCCTATCACCTTGAAGGAGTGGTGGCCGATTTTGATGACTTGACCCACGGGATCCTTGTCTTTGAACAGGTATTGCGCCACCTCCTGGCCGAGAACGCACACGTTTCGCCGACCTACCACATCCGACGCGCTGATCAGGCGCCCTCTCTCCAGGTGAGGGGTTTGGGTCTTCCAGAACGCGTGGTCCACTCCCGTCAGGCGCGGGTTCCACTCCGCGGTGCCCGCAGTGGCCTGGCAGCGGGTGAGGCTCACTACCGGCGCAACGGCAATGACGTTGGGGATCTGCTTGAGTCGGGTTACATCTCTCTGGTAGTACTGGCCGGGATGCTGGTTTTCCTCGTGATTGTCCCACTCCGCCCGCAAGACCGTTGCCTCGCCGAGCAACTCAAGGTTCTCGCCGAGTTTGGTTTCCACGGAGTCACCCATGGTACGAATAATAATGAAACCCACGGTCCCGAGAGCGATCGCTGCAATGACCGCCTTGTAACGCCGGCGGTTCCGAAGAACCAGCCGCCAGCACATCGGGATGAAGTCCCTGAGTTTCACCTGATCGAACATTTCGGCTCCGAGCACACCCTCACGACAAATATTTCACGACAAGCAGTGGACATCGTGTCGACGGCCGTTGTCAGCTACATCCCGATTGGTTGACGATCCTTCGGAAAAACGATTGTCACTGTTCTTTCCGAAGCGGTGTTGCGGCGGCGGAATCAATTCCCCAAGTCGCTCGGACCGCCGCTTCCCGTGCGGCACATTAAAAATTATCTTACACGCTTGAAGTAAACGGCGTCAAGGGGCGTGCCGGAAGGGCATGGATAATGAAGGCGAGGGGCAGCTGCCGACGATCGAGGGTGCAACACCAACCATAGAGGTCACGATTTGCCTTCCCTAAATTTTTTTCAACGGGCACCTCGATAGTGTTGACTCCTCCGGTACATGGTCTCAAAATATCTATGAGGTGGAGAGGGTCGCCGGGGGCACTCATGGGCACATCCGATCGAGGTCGCATCCGTGAGTGATGGAGTGACTTCTAATGGGTGGAGGCATCATGAAGAAGTTTCGTGCGTTCTGTGCTGTACTCGCTGTGGCTTTGCTGTTCGTTGCGGCGGCGCCTTCATTCGCTGCCTACGTATGGGACGGCCACAAATATTATCGCATCTACTACGACGATTCGTCTCAGTACACGTATGTTACGCGTGTTCAGCCTTATCTTACTGAAGCCTTTTGGGCCGCATATCGGGTACTCGGGAAGCGAGGGTACATCGGCGTTATCGACATTTACTTTTACTATGAAAACTCGCAGTGGGCAGGATACACTCCGCTGGGCGCCAACGCGATGTACCTCAATACCAAATATCTCAGTAATTACACGGGACAGAGCATTGGGAGCATAATTTCGCACGAAACCTCCCACATTCTCTTCGGGCACTGGACAAAGGGAGACTTGTGGGCCGCGAACTTCACGAACATGTGGTATTATTATTCTTTCCTGACCGAGTCTCTCGCTTACTTCACCGGAAGCGTCGCCTACGCTTACGGGAGTAAGTACTCTGCAGCCACCGTGAAATCCTATCTCAAGTACTACGCTGCCCAAACCGGCTCGGTGATCTCCTGGTGGGGGACGGGATACATTTACAATAACTCGAGTCGCTACAGCGCATCGTTGTTCAACCAGACATGGTGGCAATTCCATGCTCAAGGATACTACCTGACGGGCGGGGCAACAACCGTTGGCAACGCGTCTCTCGTGAGGCTGATCGACGTGTTGAGGTACTATGCGTCCTCTCCGGGACTGTACTTGCGGTCATCTTCGTACAACATTGCGCGGAATTATTTTGAGAACGCGTTTAGAGTCAGCTATGGATACATTGCGAACGCTGCTTGGAACTACGCGCCGTACTACAACACCAATTATCTGTACGGCAAGTGGTACCAGCTTTGGTACCTGTAGGCTTTTCACTACGGTTTTCGCGAGCCGAAAGAACGCGCGGGCTTCCGCTCCTTGTTTGTTTATGATATGAGGTCGGCGATGCCTAAGAGCTTTCCGGCTCGGCCTTAACGCCCATTCTCATTCAGAGCCGCCTCATATGTGTTCTGCACCCTCCGATCGAGTCCAAGCGAATGTCAAGGTCCCTCAGCCTTTGAAGCCCGGCGACACGGTGGGAATCGTTGCGCCCTCTGGTCCCGTGGAAGAGGCACTCCTTATGAAAGGAGCGCATTTCCTCGAAAGTCTTGGGTTCTCTCCGCAGCTCGGCCGATTCGTGTGTGAAAACACGGGTTATCTGGCCGGCAACGATGCTACGCGCTGCGTCGACCTCAACACAATGTTGGCGGATCCGAGCGTGCGCGGAATTGCATTCGCCCGCGGCGGATACGGAGTGATGCGGCTCCTGGAATCCATCGACTATTTATCGATCGAGCGAGACCCGAAGCTGCTGCTTGGCATGAGCGATTTGACGGCACTTCAACTGGCGCTCTTCGCACGGCACGGTCTTGTCACGCTCTCGGGGCCGATAGTCGCCGGACAATTGGCGGAGGGGCTCGATCCATTGTCCGAAAGGTCTCTTGTGGACGCGCTCGGCCGGCCATTTGAGGGGCTGGATCTTTTCAGTCCGTGCGTGGACATGATCCGTATCGAGCGACACGGCCGAGTTCGCGGGGTACTGCTCGGCGGGTGTCTGTCATTGGTTACGGCCCTGCTCGGGACACCGTACTCGCCGGATTATCGCGGGGCGTTGCTCCTCCTCGAAGATGTGGGCGAACCTCTGTACCGTATTGATCGAATGCTGGTGCATCTGAAGCTGGCGGGAATCATTGCCGGGGTTGGGGGGGTTGTTCTCGGTCACTTCATCGGTCCAGCAGGCGAAGACCTCAGCGAAGAAGCGGCTCGGCTTGTCTCGGAACTTACGGCCGGCGCTCCGATTCCGGTGGTATCCCATTTCCCTCATGGGCACCGGCTGCCGAACCTCACCCTTCCCCATGGCGCGAAGGTGGAATTGGATACGAAGCCGCCTGCGCTCATTGTGCGGGATGAGCGTTGACAACTCAACCGGAACTCAAGGCTGGAGAGCACGAGATAATCTACCGCAACAGAAGCCGATGCAAGTCCTTGGGAGGATCCGATCGCATTGGATGTCACGAAGTGGACATCCAATGCCTTTTCTCCGCGAATTCTGTGGCCTCTGGGCCAAACTCATATTTTGAACGCTCCCGCAATTGACAGACCCCCAGTTTGACAATTCCATCACCGAGCATATTCTTGTGGCAGAGAGACAAGACGGGAGGATGGGACAATGATCGAGATTTTACCGGAAAGTCACAACGATATACTGGCGGTGCGGGGTAGCGGCAAGCTTACCAAGCAGGACTACGAAGAGATCCTGCTTCCACGACTGGAAGAAATGGTTGGCGAACACTCGAAAATCCGGTTCCTGTTCTACATGGACCGGGACTTCGAAGGCTGGGAGCCTGGAGCCGCGTGGGATTACGCTAAGTTCGGCTTCCGCCACAGGAACAACTTCTCCAAAGTGGCGGGGGTCTGCGGACCGAAATGGGTCGAGTGGGAATTCAAACTGAAGTCTCTGTTCACTGGAGCGGGAGTGAAGACCTTCCCGTGCGACCGGAGAAGTGAAGCCCTGGAGTGGATCGAAGCGTGATATCGATTTGATTTCGTACGCCTGGGGATGGCAGGTGCCCTGCGGATGTGGACCGGCCAGGATAAGAAATGGCGGAAGTCGGTGTCCTTGGCGTTTATTACGCGCCGTGCTTAACTTAACGCGGATGCGCTTTCGCGAGAATGACGCTTTGGAAATACTTCACAAAATGCGTCACGCACTTGGGGAAGCCTGTACTTAAGTAGTACTGTCCGGCGTGGGGACCGGTTCCGAGTATTCGACCTGTTCTAATGCTTCCTCCGCGCTTCTCGCGTGAAGAATTCGTTCCAAGAGCTGCCTGTCTCGAAAAAGCCGGCTTGCACGAGCCAAAATCTCAATTTG
>JAIWNO010000062.1 GCA_020216785.1 Desulfomonile sp. | reverse complement strand
ACGGATGGAATGCTGCGATCGCCGGGCATACGCTAACCTCCGGCCGGAACTCTTCCAGGCGACAATGAGTATACTTTCTTGGTTTTGCCGACGGATAGCCATGACCGCGGCCGCCAGGCTATGAGCCGCCTCGAACCGATGGCTGCTTGTACGTTCTCCGCTTTTCAGAAGCTGAATAAAATGTCGGAGTCGCAGCGTTGGCTCCAGCGGGTGGCTGGGGCGATGTAAGCCGTCCCTTTTACGAAAGCTTGAAGATTATCTTACCTTGCTCACTTGCATCAAACGGACATGGAGCGCAGGTGTCTCGCCTATGACCGAGGAAATCGAATTTCGAATCCGCCGAACGCGACCGCAGAGGGACATCCGCGTGTGCATCCCGAAAGCCGGGCCAACACGCGGGTCGCCCTCTACCTGCTCGCAAGCGCTCTGGTGTCAGACTTGCCCTTGCCCCTCATCGGAAGCGCACGCACATTTGGAGCGCTCTGCCAGAGGATGCCGGCTTTTCTTGGTTACTTCTCTTCTTTCCCAAAATCCTTGAGCCCCTCACGAAGACGCTTGAGGAACGCGCTGTCCAGCACATAAACCATCCCAGGCTCCTCTTCAGGTTGCGCCACGGCGTAAACCGTTTCGGGAGTGTCTGCAGCCGCCTGTGCAGGAGAATCCTTGGCCTTTTCCGCGGCAGGGGGTTCCGACTTTGCTTCAGCCTCCTTTGGAGCGGACTCGGATGCCGCCTCCGTCGAAGGCCCCTTCTTTTCCTCCCAGCCGGCCTTGAATTCGATTACCGGCTTGCCGTCTTTCTGCACAAGGGTCGCTACGAGCTTGGGTCGGTCCAGGTGGAATCGAGCCGGTTCGTCAGGATTGGCTTTTTCCTTGGCCTTCCATTCGACGCCTTTCATATCCCAAAGAAGCCTCGTAACGTGCCACGCCTCTACCTCTTTCTTTGGTTCCGGCTTTTCGATGTGCCACTTGTTGTCTTTGCCCCGTGCCGCCTCCCAGGTTGTGCCGTCAAGTGTCAGTGTAAGTTTGTCAATACCTTGCGGGTCAAAAGTAAAGATCGCTCGGTCCTGGAGCGAGGCGGGGTCCGACTTCAGCGAAAGGACTATTTTGCCGTCGATGACGTACACGGGCGTCTGGCCCTTGATCATGGCGTACCGCTCGCTTCCTTTGCCGTCGCCGCTCGGTTTGCCGACTATCAGGGAGTCCTCTCGCTCTTTGCCCGTGATGGTCACGACCATTTCAGGTTTGTCAAACCCGTATTCTTCCGGCTTGTCAGAGGGCGCATCGATGATATCGCGGGCCCGGAGGTTCGTCAGCGACCGGATGGCCGTGTCCATAAGGGATTTCTTGACCTTTATCTGTTCCGGCTTCGTCATGACCCACTTGTCAGGCGCCTCTCGCCGAAGCTCTGTCTCCGATCCGTCCTTGGTGAACGCGAGACGATTCACGTCCGGCTCGGCAATGGTGACCACGGACTTATCCCTTAGGTCGAACGCCTTCTTGTTCACCGCGTTGCGGAACACGTCCGTCACCAGAAGCAGCTGTGGATTGTCATTCACTCGCACGTAGTAGGAAGTCTTGGAGGGATTCGTCGATCCAAAGGCGATACGCGTAGCACCATCCTTGGTACCGAGGACCGCCAGGAGGCTAGGTTTGTCTAATCCGTACTCGGCCCAGTCAACATCCTTCTCTTTGACGATCTTTTCGCGTTTCCCGGTGACGATGGAGTGGAGCAGCGTGTCTATCACCGGGTCGTCGCCCTTGCTCTTGACCGGCTCAACGAGCACCCACTGGCCGGCAGCTTTCTTCAGCTCAATCTTCGGGCTGCCGTCCGCCTGAATTTCCACGGAGACAATGTCCTCCTTCTTGAGGTTGACGATCTTCTCGGCCTGTTCTTCCTTGGCTCGGGTCTTTTCTTTCTGTTTGATCTCGACCAAGTAGACGTACGCTGCCAGCGCCACCAGTATGCCAAGATATATCAAGACCTTGTTCAACTTCATCGGTGAAATCTCTCCTGAGGTACGAAGGCTCACATGGCTACGATTCGAGACTTAATGCGCGCGGATCAAGCAGAGGCTGTCCTCCTGCGGTGGATATACACCACTACTCCGACCACGAACCACGCCAGCGGAACAAATACAACCGGGACGAGGAACATCATTCGGGATTGGCTTGCCGTAAGAATCAACGGCCGAGCACGCTCGGACTTGGGCCGAATCGCAATAAGGTTTTCCTCTTCCGCGAGCCAGGACACCGTGTTCATAAAAAGGTCCGCATTGCCTTCCAATTTGAAGAACTTGTTCGACGCAAATTGGGAACTCCCGAGCACCACGATACGAGCCTTGACTGCGCGCTCATCCTGCGATCCTGATGCTCCGGCCTTATTTGATTCATCGGCCTCATTCTTACTCTCCGTCTCTCCCTTCGCCTCGGATGCCTTCTCCTTCCTGGAGGCATCGGCCAGCACGGTAGTGGTATAGGTGGAAACGGCCATCACAGGAACAGGACCGCGCATGCCCGTTTTTTCGTCAAAGTTCGCATCCCCGGACTGCAATTGCTCCCGGCCGATCGTCCATGAGACAGGGCTCGTGAGCGCGAGCTCCTGTGCTGAAATTTCGGGCTTTGTTTCCTTGGGCACGCGGACCGAGCGCGCCTCGGGAAAGAACGATGCGAGCTTGAAGTTTTTCGTGATAGGGAATTTCACGTACTGTGTGATCACGGGCATGAGGTAGTCGCCGCCGAACACACGGCTCAGGCGGTCCACCACGATGTCGTCCGCGAATTCGAATCCGTAGTTCTTGAGGAATTCCGTCAGCTTCGGCGTCTTGAACGGGTTAAGGAGCACGAGGAGGTGTCCCCCTCGATTGATGTATGCACGCAAAAGGTCGATTTCCGAATCAAGCGGGTCAGCTGTGGGGCCGGCAATCACGACAATATTGGCGTCATCGGGCACCGCGGAAACCTGGGTGAGGACCAGTTCGGCGGTCGTGTAGTTCTGTTTTTCGATCTGCTGCTTTGCCACGGAAAAGCCCGCATCTTCCCGATCATCCGCGGCCAGTTCGCCATGTCCTTTGACCAAATAAACCTTCTTCACCTCGGTCCTGAGCATCTTCAGGAGAGTGTTGGTCAATGTCTCCTCGTCTACGGAGGTGATACGCTCCTGCTTGTCGCCGGCCTTGATGACCAGGGTTGGGTAGGATTCGACACTGTGCTGCTTGGCCAGCATCAGGCTCATGTCCGGATCGATGAACGAATAGGTAAATCGGGAGTATACGTCTCTGTATTGATCAAGGAGGTCCCTAACGCGCTCACGCTCGTTGAAATCCTTGGCCTCATAGAAAGCGAGCACCTCGATCGGGATGTCCTTATATTTGAAATCGAGCAGCGCTTGCTTGCTTTGTGATGCAAGGGTGTACTTCCCGAGTCGGGTGATATCCCAGCGCTTCGGATGTTGAACTACGACATATTGAATGGCGACAACAATCGCGAGAAACACAATGATCCCCGTTGTCGCGCCTCCGCCGAGCAGAAACTGTCTTCGCAACCTGTTTTCACCCATAACTCATCCCCTCCACCGGTAGGTTTCCACTGACCGCATCGTCATGAAGAGAAAAAATGCCGTGAACAAAATGAAGTACGAGATGTCGCTCAGCGGAATCACCCCCTTATTGAGGGATTCCAGATGCCATAACATCGATAGTTGGTTGATGACCGCGGCAAACTTCTCTTCCACGAAGCTGGCGGTCCAGTTCATGACCCAAAAGAGCAAAGCCGCGCCGAAAGTCAAGATCGCTGAGACAATCTGATTCTCGGTAAGAGACGATATGAACATTCCGAGGGAAAGGAATGCGGATCCGAGCAACAGCAGCCCCAGGTATCCGCCGATGAGCGGTCCGGAGTCCGGAAAGCCGAGCATGAAGAGAATCACCAGAAACGGTATGGTTCCGGTGAGGATGACCAGAAGCATGAACACCGATGCGAGATACTTCCCCATGATGACCGCAGCGTCAGAAACCGGATAGGTCAGCAGCAGCTCGATTGTGCCGGTCTTTTTTTCTTCAGAGAAGATACGCATGGTCAGGAGGGGCATCACGAATAGCAGCACGATCGCCATATTCTGAATGAGCGGTCGGATGACCACATCGGTCAAATTGATCCGCTGCATGAGCATTGGCGAGTTTGCCGCCTGGAGGCTGATCAGGTTCATGAAGGACACGTTGGCCCAGAAAAAGAACCCCGAAAGAAGCAAGAAACTCCCTGCTACCACATACGCGACGGGGACCGAGAAGAACCCCGCAATTTCCTTGTGAAAGACCGCGTACCATCCTCTCATGTGCTCTGCTCCTTTGCCGACGACGAATCTGCAGACCGGTCTTCGGTAGATTCCTCAGTCACCAGGTCAATGAAGACGTCTTCCAGGCTCACGTGGATGGGCGCCAACTCAAGTAGGTCCCATCCCTTAGCCACTACCGCACGGGAGATTGCGGGGCACGCGTTGACGTCCGGCTCGGATTCCACCATGAGCCGCACCTCGCCCTCGGCCGCGATCCCGGTCGTCTCTACGGCGGTGATTTCACTCATGCCTTTCAAGAGCGCTTTCACTTCCTGTTCCGGCCCCTTGATCACTACGCGGCACCGGGAGGCTTTGCCGTGACGTCGGGCGAGGTTGGACGGCGAGTCTTCAGCCACGATGGAACCCTTATTGATGATGATCACGCGGTCGCACACCTGACTTACTTCGGGGAGGATGTGAGACGACAGTATCACTGTGCGGTTGCGGGCGAATCCCTTGATGAGCTCCCGGATTTCGCGAATCTGCCGCGGATCCAGTCCGATGGTGGGCTCGTCCAGGATGAGAATCGGCGGGTCGCCGATCAAAGCTTGGGCAAGTCCCACACGCTGGCGATACCCTTTTGACAAGGCGTGAATGATTCGGTTTCTCACGCCGTTCAAGCCAACTGCGTCCGAGACCCGCTGAATTTCCTCGGTACGTTTCGATCGTGGAATCCCCTTCGACCGGGCGACGAACTCGAGGTACGGTGTTACCCGCATCCACGAATAGAGGGGAACGTTTTCAGGTAAATAGCCAACTTGTCGGCGAATCTTCAACGAGTCGTTTCTCACATCCATTCCGAGAATGCGAGCCTCGCCCGACGACGCGGGCGAAAAGCACGTGAGAATACGCATGGTCGTCGTCTTTCCGGCTCCGTTAGGGCCGAGAAAACCAACGATCTCACCTGATTCGACCCGGAAATTAACGTCCTGAATGGCAGGCAGGCGACCATAGTACTTGGTCAACCTCTCGACTTCGATCATCGGCTCTCCTCCTGAAACCGTCTTCTCAACGGACTGCGTTTAACTTCAATCGAGGTCTTTGTCAAGTCAATCACGGGGGACCGCCGGCGCTCTCTAGAGATATCGAGATTTTCGCGCTATCATGGTGAATTAGCACGAGTCCTTGACGGTCGTAGTGCTGCGTGCTAATTGTCCTCTTGTGCGGTGCAATTTCGTCCAAGTCTGTCACGAATTGCCCTGCGTTTCCCGGCATTTCTGCAACCGGAGGAGCCATGATCAGGAAGCCCACTTGTACGACGACGGCGTTGGTGGTGTTGGCCGCAGCGGAGATACTGCTTTGGATTCCCGCGTACGCGGCGGGTACGGCGGACGCTGTGGCTGCCGAGACCGCGTTCTTCCGAGGAAGTCATCTACTCTCCCAGAACCAGTTTGAGCAAGCCATCGATGCCCTGGAAGAGGCGGCGAAGCTGGCGCCCGACAACTCCCGCTACGCCAATACCCTTGCGATTGCGTACAACAACATGGGCCTCAAACTTGTCAAGGACGGCAAGCTGGCGGACGGAGTCACTGCGCTTGCGAAAGCGGTAAAGCTGGCACCTGACGAGAAGGAGATTCGCGCTAACTTCATTAATGCAGCGTTGCAGGGTCTGGAAGGGACCGGTAAGAAGGTGTCGACCGAAGAGAGGATTCCTGCCATGCGAAGCCTCCTCGAGGTTGAACCCAACCACGCTCTTGGCAAGAAAGCTCTCGTGGCTCTCCTCAATAACTCAGCTGTGGCCAAAGGGCGCAAAGGCGATCACCAAGGTGAAATGGCCGAACTCCAGGAAGCATTGTCACTCGATCCGAACAACGCCAAAATCCGCAAAAACCTTGGTATCGCCTCATACAACCTGGCGCTGTCCAAAGGCAAGGCCGGCGCTGTTACTGAAGAGATTGCCCTGCTGCGACAGGCGAAGGAATTCGGCGCCGGCGAGGCGGCTGTCTCGGAGGCCCTGGCGCGGGCGCTTTCCAATCAGGCTGTCGCAAAAGGAAAAGAGGGCGACCTTGCAGGACAGATAGAACTGCTCAAGGAGGCACATGCCGTGGCTCCGAACGACGCAACGGTAACGAGAAACCTTGCCACTGCGCTCAACAACCACGCGGTTGCTGAGACGAGCGGACTAAAAGTATCCGAAAAGATTGCCGCCCTGGACTCCGCACTGAAACTCGACCCAAAGAATACTTCGGTAAGGACGAACCTGAGCAGGATCTACGTGGCTGAGGCCTTGAAAGATTACAAGAAAGGGTCCTTCGACAAGGCGATCGAAGTACTGGAAAAAGCGCTCAAAATAGACCCGGAAAACAAGGTGGTGCAGCGGAACCTGGTGGCGGCATACCACAACCTCGGGCTCAAGAAGGGCGAGGAACAGGATCACGAGGGAGAGATACGCTATCTCCGAAAGGCACTCCAGCTTGCGCCGCTCAATAAGACCCTCAAGACCGATCTTGCCACGGCATACAATGATTACGCCATATCGTTCGTGAACAAGGGGGATAACCAGAAAGCCAAACTCAACCTTACGAAGGCACTGGAACTCGACCCGCTCAATAAGGAAATCAAGGCAAACCTTACTAAAGTTGAGGAAAAGCTGGGGGGCAAGCCCAAAGAGGCGAAGAGCGGGCCGCAGAAGAAGGCGAAAACACAGTGAATTCAATTGCTGTTGGTCATTTTACCGTGTTGACATCCGCGAGGCGCGGTAATAAAATTGTGCGTCGGGCTTACCGGCATATCCGTGGACCAAGGGTCATTTATGGTTTCCAAGTTCACTCGGAAAGATTTTCTTGAAGCCCTTTTTGCCGATTACTACAAGGAGCACAGAGGCTTTATCCTCGTTAAGAGTCTCAAGCGCGGCGACCCAAAGACGAGCACTCGTTATTTCCCCAACATAGAAATCCTTGCCAAGGAACATTACGGCGAAGAACGTGACGTCTATTTCGGCATTTGCCCCCGCGAGCGGATGAAGGCGGAGAAGGAGCATATCCACTATCTAGTGGCGCTTTGGGCCGATCTGGACATCGGAGAGGAAGGGCACGAAGACAAGAAAAAGTTCTTTGAAGGTCCCCAGCAGGCCGCCAAGGCTATTCGCAGCTTCACCCGCGCACCGTCGATCATCGTCGAGTCGGGCAGAGGCGCGCATCTCTATTGGCTACTCAAGCAGGTTGAGGAAGTCAGAGATGTGGAGAAGATCGAGGGTCTTCTCGCAAAGATCAGCGAACATCTCAATTGCGACACCGATATAAGCTTGGATACGACGCTGAGGCTTCCGGAAACCCTTAATACCAAAGTGCCGGGCAAACAAGTGGCCTGTGAAGTGAAGTTCATCAACACGAATTTCCGTTACTCCCTCCAAGATTTCGAAGACCTGGGACGGCGCCTCGTCTTTGCAGCGCCGCCACAAGCGCCTCCACCTCCAGCCCGACCCTCGATACCGCCGCCGGCTGCACCCTCGTTCTCACCGGCGGCACCGGCCGCTCAAGCTCAGGTCGCCTCATCCGCCCATGCCGAGGTGGAGCCGCCAATGGACGACTCTCTTGTCCTCGACGAAACGATTATTGACGAGCTGGTGGACGACATGTCCATGACGAGTGTCGTCGCGGATTTCCCGCTGGAAGAGGGTGAAATTGAGCCGCCTGAGCCGGTGTCGGCACCCGGTTACGTAGAGCCACCTGCCGAGCGGAGGCCTCCTACGCCTCCGGTAGTAACGACCTCAAGCACGGCAATCGCGGTTACGAGCAGTGTCCTTGAGCGGCTCTCTGCATCGCGGTCCATTGTGGAGGTGTCTTTGCTTGGCTCGAACGTTCCGGTTAACGGCGTGCTCGCATGGTGCCAGAACGGACTTATCGGTATCGAATCGGACAATTACCTGTACACCATTCCCATATCCAGTGTATCCTTCATCAAGAGCCGAGTTGACTAAGAAAAATTCCGGGCCGTTGCTGGAAAAGAGGGAGAGGGGCTGCCCTTATGCTGAATATCGTATGGCTGGTTCTGCTCGTGGGGTCTGTTGTGATGGCTCTCTGGACCGGTACGACCAAAGAGCTTGTTACTTCAGTGACCGAAAGCGCTAACGCTGCATTCAAACTGGCTTTGGGATTCACCGGTGTGATGGCGCTCTGGCTGGGGATCATGAAGATCGCGGAAGAGAGCGGTCTTGTGGGGCTGCTCACGCGAGGTATAGCTCCGATTATGCGCAGCATCTTCCCAGGCGTTCCTGACGGTCATCCCGCGCTGGGCAGCATGGCGATGAACCTGGTCGCGAATATGTTCGGTCTCAACAACGCGGCAACGCCTTTGGGAATCCGCGCCATGAAAGACCTGGACCAGCTCAATTCCCGCAAAGGAACCGCAACCGACGAGATGTGCATGTTTCTCGCGATCAATACCTCGAGCGTGCAGCTGGTCCCCGCGGGCGCGATAGCTCTTCTCGCTGCCGGAGGCTCATCCGACCCCACGGTGATCGTGTTGCCCGCGCTCATTGCCACCGGCGTATCCACAATGGTGGGCATCGCGACTGCACGCATTCTTTCCCGGTTCCGCAGGTTCCGAGTCGAAGACAAAGGATGCGACGATCATGACGCTCGCTGATTCGGCAGCGCTGGGCTCGCACGTCATATTTCTCGGATTTCTCGTGGGGATACCTGTCTATGGCTTTTGCAAGGGCGTAAGGGTGTACGAATGCTTCGTAAAAGGCGCTCGTGAGGGCTTTGATGTCGCGGTAATGATCATCCCTTACCTCGTAGCGATCCTCGTGGTTGTTGGGATGTTCCGGGCGTCGGGCGGGATGGAGCTCATCGCTGCGGCGGTTCCTGAGGCGCTTGCCGGTTGGGGGCTTTCACCGGACGTGCTCGGACTGGCTCTCATGCGACCTTTGTCAGGCGGTGCTTCACTGGGGATGGTCGGCGAGATGGTTGCCCGGCACGGAGCGGATTCATATCAGGCACGGCTGGGTGGTGTGATTTGCGGCAGCACTGAGACCACTCTTTACGTGCTTGCTGTCTATTTTGGGGCGGTGTCTGTAGTCAAGACACGGTACGCGTTACACGCGGGACTACTCGCGGATGCTGCGGGTCTTGTGGCGTCGCTGTTGGTATGTCGGGTGTTTTTTGGATGAGACTGCCGGCTTGGCGGAGAGAGAGGGATTCGAACCCTCGGTAGGGCTCTACACCCTACACTCGCTTAGCAGGCGAGCACCTTCGGCCTCTCGGTCATCTCTCCGCGTGCCAAACCAATCATTTTCAAGATTATTGCCCAAAGCATTTCCTGTCAAGAGTTTCCAACGAGTCGCAGTGATGATGTTGGTGATTTCCATTGTCCCGAAAAGATTGGTGCCGCATCTTTGCGAGTCCTTATCCGAGATCCGCGCACAAGCCGCTCGATGGGCATTTGTCAGGCAGGAGGGTTCCTCCCGGAAATGAGACGCCTTCGCGTGCGAACCCCGGCAAAGGTCAACCTCTTTCTACGGGTGATTGGTACTCGGCCCGACGGGTATCACGATATCGAGACGATCTTTCAGGCGATTGATATTCACGATGAACTGATCATTGAAGAGAGCCGCGGAGGATCAACATTGGAAGTGCCGGGACGACCGGACCTGGAAAATGACCAAAACCTTGTACTGAGGGCGTTGCGGCGGCTGGAGCGCCGAACCGGCCGGTCGCTTCCCGTTAG
>JAIWNO010000061.1 GCA_020216785.1 Desulfomonile sp. | reverse complement strand
ACGCCACTATCTGCCTCAATGCGGCTTTTTTCTCCGGCAACACCTCCGCCTTGACGAACCGTCGATCCATCCAGAGATGAATAGTGAGGAATTGGATCTCCATCGTTGCGCACGTTTCGATGGTCTCTTTGAGCTGCGGAACGTACGTGCGCCACATGTGGTCAGGGTCGTTGGGCGGTCCCTCCTGGGGTCCGTGCGCGACCAGGAAAAAGCCGTCGTCGAAGTGACCGGTAACATGCGAATCTCGCCAGAATGCGCACGCTGCGGCATTACGGAGAATGACCTCCCCGAAATGAAAGCCGAGGTCCCTAAGGATATCGATGTCTTCAAATGACCGTACGTGCCCGCCGAATAGCATGTTTTGTCCAGCGTGAATGAGCGGAAGAAGGCGGCAGCGCGGTGATTGTCGCTCGACCTCAGTCCCGGCGGATCTCGTCGTCGGTCAAATAACATGCCGGGTCCGGCGCCCACTCGTCTCCATGGACCGCATCGGCCCTCACTCGGAAGTTCCCGCCGCAGATCGACAACCAACGGCACGTGGCGCATCGGCCCGTGACGTAATTCTTCTTGTCTTTGAGCTTCATGAGGAATTCATCGGCGGGGTCGGTCCAGATCGCGCTGAAAGGCCGCTGGCGGACATTGCCGAAACTGCGGTGCCTCCAGAACTGATCCGCGTGCACCGCGCCGTCCCAAGATACGCAGCCGATTCCTCGGCCTGAGTTGTTGCCTTCGTTCATCCGGAGCAATTCCAGCACCTCCGCGGCGCGCCGCGGGTCTTCTCGTAACAAGCGCAGATAGGTGTACGGCCCGTCCGCGTGGTTGTCCACCGTGAGCACTTCGACCGGCATCCCCTTGTCATGGAGCTGCCTGGTGCGGTCCAGGATCAGGTCCACCACAGCCCTTGTTTGAGCGTGGTCAAGGTCCTCGTTGATCAGGTCCGTGCCGCGGCCGGAATAGACGAGATGGTAAAAGCAAATCCGCGGGATGCGCGCGGATTCGACGAGATCGAAAATCCCCGGAATTTCCCGGTAGTTCCTGCGGTTGATGGTAAAGCGGAGGCCGACCTTGAGGCCCTCGGCTTGGCAATTCCGTATCGCGGTCATGACTCTCGCGAAGGTTCCGGAGACCCCGCGGAATTGATCGTGCACGTGCTCCAAACCGTCCAGGCTGATACCTACATATGAGAGCCCCAACTCACGCAGCTTCCGTGCCAGTGACTCCGTAATAAGCGTCCCGTTGGTAGATAGCACCGCGCGGCGGCCGCGCTCAACCGCGTAGCGGATCAAGTCGAGGATATCCCGCCGAATGAGGGGCTCACCACCGGAAAAAAGGATTACCGGAGCGCCGAACGCGGCAAGGTCATCAATAAGGGCCTTGCCTTCGTCGAAGGTCAGTTCGTCGCCGTATTCCCGATCCTCGGACCCGGAGTAGCAATGCACGCACTTCAGGTTGCAGCGCCGCGTGACATTCCATACAACTACCGGCTTTTTGTCGCTGGAGAATTGAAGCAGGTGCGACGGCAGATCGTCGGACTT
This sequence comes from Desulfomonile sp., assembly GCA_020216785.1. Classification (GTDB taxonomy): domain Bacteria; phylum Desulfobacterota; class Desulfomonilia; order Desulfomonilales; family Desulfomonilaceae; genus JAIWNO01. The sequence continues at coordinate 8,465 of JAIWNO010000061.1, read as the reverse complement.
GCGGCCGTACCTGAGCGGATCCGATGCCTCCACTGCGCCGCAGTAAAGCTTGGAAATACCGATCATTAATGATCCTCGCGTTTGGTCGTACGATGAGAATAACCCGTGCAGCTTCGGGATGCAACCGGACAGGCTCATCCTAGAGGTTCGTCTTCGCCCACGCGAAGTAGTCTCGTAGGATCTCCGCGTGGTCGAACGCAATCGGCGCAGGGAGGTTCGCCTCGCTGAAGACCCCTATCTCCACCGCGTCGTCGGCTGCTTTGGGCATACCCTCACCTCGCGCGGTAAAGACCACGGTGAGCGTATGAAATCGCGGATCTCTCGCGGGATCGGAATACACGCGGAACTGCCGCAGATCAAACACGTCGAGAGAGGTTTCCTCCTTTGCCTCACGCTCTGCGGCCTGTTCCGCGCTCTCGCCGTAATCGATGAAGCCTCCGGGGATTGCCCACCCGTGAGGCGGATTCTTGCGTTTGATCAGCACGATCCCGTGATCCAGCCTGATGATGATATCCGCAGTCGGGAAGGGATTACGGTACGTGTGGACCCGCGCGCCGCAACGAGGACAGGGAACCGAAACAGTCATGAATATGCTCCGTACGCATGAAATGGATTCCACATTATGCAGCGTCGAAAAAAGACTCGTTGAGGGAGAAGAAACGCTCGATTGTTGCCGCGTAACCACTGCCATAATGATCTGCCGGTCGAGTACATTGCAGCTGTCGATGCTTTTTCAAACCGAATTCTACAGCGCGGCAAACTTCTCTCTGCTGAGCTTGAGATAGTCTCTGTCAGTTGAGAACACCTCCAATGTGACTGTCTGATCATATCCGGCTCGTTTGAGCGAAGCAACAACGGCCGTCATTGCTGGGCAGGTTACACAGTAATTGAAGCGTACCTTGGAGAAACAATGTTGGCACGCTATTTCCTCCGGCACACAGCTGAACACGGTGGACAGCCTCTCCTTGAATTTCTCATTGCGGTCGCAATGAGAGTACCCCGAACATCTCGCAGTAAAGCCCGTAGGCTGCGAACAGTTCTCTTTGAGCCATGTGATTGCTCCCCGGTGACCAGTGGCCATTGATTGAGGTGATTAGGAAAGAACCGGCAGGCGCTGAGTATAGGCGAGGAGAGAAAGAAGATCAACGCCAGGCATTCTCTGCATATGGCATTCATAGTGCCGAGGCGCTCCGAGTGGAAATCACCGGCAATACAGGATGTAGATTCATTCAATTTTTTCGGGAGGTAGCGGGTAAATCCAGAGCTTATTACGGTAAAAATCTAAATAAAAAAGACAAGTAAGCTCTATAACCATGCGACTCTTTTAGATATTGACAGGATATGCACGTACTGATAAAATAAGTCAGCTTTGAAACAGTAATCGAAGCGGACACTTGTCATTGAATCGTGAAAACGGTTCTCGGTTTCGTTAGGAGGACTCTCATATGAAACGCTTGGCACTGCTCATCATCGCAACTCTGGTTGCAGCAACAATTCCTGTCCCGGCCTTCGCTCAGGGATACCCAGGATACAATCCTTATGGGACGCTCCCGCAGCGCTTGCAGCCCAGAGGCCCCGACATGCTCACGGTCGGACCTCCAGCCGGTCCTATGGGTCCGCCGATGGGGCCGGGGCCCTGCGGTCCTCCGCCATGTATGCCGATGATGCCCAGCTGCAAAGAAGAGAAGGTACTCGGACCCACCGCGGCATATCTTGGGTATCTTACCAACGGAGATGCAGTTGATTTCCGATTCACCTACCACGATCAGCCGCTCACTTTTGACTTGAGGCAGCTGTATCGCTTGGACGGACTGTGGCTCGGTCTGTCGCAGACGTTCCTTCCGGGCGAGCACATGCAGTTCCTCGTGAAAGGGTCCTGGTTCTTCCCGCTGGGAGAGAACACAGCGGGCCACAGGTCCGATGAGTTCTTTACCTTCTTTGGCGGCCACCGGAATTGGGATACTGCACCCCAGTGGTGGAACGTGGATGTTTCGGGAGCCTACATGTTGTTGCCTTCTGCAGCGGTGATAGGTGGATTCCGGTTCGATTCCTTCCAGACAGTCTTTAAGGATCCCTCCAACGCCAACTTCGCAACAACGGCTACCGATCGCGCAGACATCAATCTAGTCGCCTACATTCCCTACATCGGGGTGCTCGCGACTCACGGCACCAGCACAGGAGCGACGACAGCGAGCATTATCGGGTTCCCGGCCGTGCCGGGATACGTGACCTATCACGAGAGCCTCTCCGCTGGAGGGGGCCTCGGCATTAGCGCACGCGGGCCGTTTGACGCAGGCGTGAGCTATTTCCTGGAGGCTTCGCTCGAACACGCCCACAGGATCGGCGCCAACGGGAGCATCGCAGCTTTCGCCAAGTGGAATGTGCTCCGTGCAAAGGGTCGGCCGAAATACGAAGTCAATGCCGTGGGCGGCGGGCTCATCGGTGAAGAGCCTTACGATTTCTTGCTCAACAGACAAGCGTTTATCCTCGGCGCTCGGGTCCAGTTCGATTTCGGGGCACGCTGATATCGGCGGTCCATGCTGTGTGCACCCCATAAACCGACCCGCGCGGAGTGAAGAAAAGAGACAGAGCCGAGCGTCTTCGAGTCAACCGCTCAAGCCGGTAATACTGACAGAGCGTTGGCATTGCTCACCTTGTCCCCGTCCTGAGCTGGGGGCAAGGTGAGCTTTCTTCTTTTGGCCGACAATCGTTTCCCCTTGCGACAATCTCCCCGTGTGTGCACCGACACTCTGAAATGCTGCCACGATCGTGAAACGGGTTGGCTTGGTCGATGAGCGCTCGGAAAAGTTATCGATCTCCGATGCCCGTTCCGACGGAAAACGGTTTACCCAGTAGTGGCCCCACACCGTAGTATCCCCGCCCGTCGGGTGAAAACAGCATCGGCTTCAGCTTCTCGATGTCAGGAAGGCCATCCGGGCCGAGGGTCGCGTCATCGACCTTGACGTCGAGGATTTCACCCACGAACTGTGTGTGAAGACCGAGTTCAAACGAGTGGCGCAGAGCACACTCAATCACGAGGGGAAACTCCTCCACGTACGGAGCGTCCACCACGGTACTTCGAACTGCAGTGAGGCCGGTGGCGGCAAACTTGTCGTCGGCCCTTCCTGATACAAGCCCCGCGTAATCCGTCTCTCGCATGTGCTTTTCGGAAGGGATGTTGAGCGTAAACGCCTTGCGCTCGACAATATTGCCATATGTGTAAGTCGCCTTTCGGGTAGCTATGGCTACGCACGGCGGGGATGAGCAGCAAATGCCCGCCCACGCCACGGTCATGATGTTCGGCTTTCCGGAAGCATCATACGTACCGATCACGAAAACCGGCGTGGGATAGGCGAGTGCCCTCGGTCCTAACGAGATTCTCATGGCGTTCCTCACCGTTGTTTGGATCGGAGCTTGGATGCCTCCTGGTCGCGGAAAGCCACCACTACTTCGGTGCCTTCACCGCCGCGGACAGCCAGTGTGCCGTTCAGTTGCGACTCGGCCAGCCTGGTGACAAGCCTCAATCCCAACGACTTGGAGGACCTGTAGTCCAATCCTTCCGGCAGCCCCTGTCCATTGTCGCTTACGATAAGTTTGTAAGTGTCGTGATCTTCCTGGTGAAGCTCCACACAGATCTCGCCCTTACGATCTCCAGGAAACGCGTGTTTCAGAGAGTTTGAAACAAGCTCGTTGACGATGAGGCCGCATGTAAGTGCTGTACCAACTCCGAGATAAACCCGATCCACCCGCATCCGTAGCGACACGGAACCTGCTTTTTCAGAGTACGACGCAAGGATCGCGCTCGCCAGGCTGCCGAGGTACTCATAGAAATCGATCCGTGCCAAGTCCTGCGACTGATACAGCTGCTCGTGAATGAGCGCCATCGACCTGATGCGACTCTGGCTGTCTTTGAGAATCGCCGTCATTCGGTCGTCTTCGAGGTGTGCGGCCTGCAGGGCCAGGAGACTTGACACAACCTGAAGGTTGTTCTTCACGCGGTGGTGCACCTCCTGGAGCAAAGCTTCCTTTTCAGCGAGCGAGGCACGAATGTGCTCTTCCGCTCGCTTCCGGTCAAGAATTTCCTTTTGGAGCTGCTCGTTCGCCGCCCTCAATTCGCGTGTGCGCTCTTCCACCCGTTGCTCAAGTTCGTTACGCGCAGCGCGAAGTTCCTCTTGATGCCGTTGATTGAGCATCAACTGCTTCTTCTCGAGCGTCAAGTCCTCGACGAGCACGAGGATAGCGCGGTCGGCTTCCAAACGAAGCGACCGGAAATGCAATCGCCCCCACAATCGGTTTTCGCCGACTCCCATTGCAAGTTCGAGGACTTGGTTCTTCCGGGTAGCATATACCTGTTTAACTGTTGCGACGGCTTGCCAGCCATCGTTGGGATAAGGGAACAAGCCGGAAAAGTGCTTGCCGGGCACTGTTGACGTATCAATGCCGAGAATCGCGGATGCATCGTTGGCGATCATGATCAAGCCGGCAGAATCCACCAGGAATGCGGGGATCGGCAGGGAGTTGAGCAGCTTGGCGAACGCCTTAAGGCGGCCTTCTTGAAGGTCGAAGCTCCCGGTAAGCGTCACCTCTTTGGGCCACAAGGACCCAAAATCAATGGTTTCCGTGGGGTCTTCGTCCCCGGTTAGGTAGCGGGGCGGCCCCTCTTGCTCAGCCATTGGTCATCTCCGCAAGCGTCAATTTCAGGAGCCGACTCCACCAGGATTTTGGAAGACGGCTGACGAGCACTCAAGAAAAGCGCCTGTCCAATGCATCTTCACGCTTCCTACACAGGGTTGGCCCTGAAACGTCCCGAACAGCGTTTAAAGAGATTGTTGCGTCCAGCTTTGAACAACAGTGCCGGCCGGCCTCGATCGAAGTGCTCAAATCTATTGTAATGGGGTAGCCGCTGATGTCAAGTTGAGACCAGGGGCAAACGCATGCCAAGCCGGTATCCCGGCGGGCAACGGTCCGGGCGAAACACGTTGACACCGCCGTTCCGTCCTGATGTACTTCTGACGATTCGCTGCGGCAGCTCGAATTCAGGAGCAGTCAGAAATGGAGATCTTTTACATTATGCTCGCTTTGTTGGCCGGGGCATGCGCTCCGACCCAGGCGGCGATCAATTCCCAACTGAAGTTGGTGTGGGCAGGGGACCCGGCGATTGCCGCACTGATATCGTTTGCGGTGGGAACGCTGACGCTGTTGGCCTACGTGTTAGTTCTTCGATTGCCATGGCCTTCTTTGAACGGGGCAACGGTGCTTCCGTGGTGGCTCTGGACCGGTGGAGTACTGGGCGCTTTTCTCGTGTGGGTCACAGTTATCACGGCCTTCAAGCTCGGTGCAACGACTATGATTGCGATCCTGATGGCGGGCCAAATCATCACAAGCCTCGTGCTGGACCATTATGGTCTGATCGGATATGAGACGCGACCGGCAACGCTCTGGCGAATTGTGGGGGCAGGCCTCCTTGTAACAGGGGTGCTCATGATTAAACGCTTTTGAGCCGATCCAAACCCAGCGACGAGCCCAGAGCGCCGTGAGGTAAATGTGGTTGCGGCTTCTGATCAAAGCGGTCTCCAACCGACAAGATGCGTGAAGGTAATTATTGGATCGGGCGATATTGACTCTGCGGTGGTTCGATAGCTGGACATTCATTGATTGAGTATCGGATCGTCTGCAGATATCATATCAGCCGGCTCGGCGTTAGGCCATTTGCCGTCGACAGGTTTCATGGATACGCGTCTTAGAATTGGTGTGAGTTCTTGTCTCCTGGGCGAGAACGTGCGATACGACGGTGGCAACCGTCTCGACTGGTTCATTGTCGGTACTTTGGCTCGATTTGTCGACTTTGTCCCTGTCTGCCCCGAAGTCGAACTGGGCCTTGGCGTTCCGCGAGAGCCTCTACACTTGAAGGGAAACCCCGCAGCGCCGCGACTTGTCACGAAACTCACCCGGGTGGACTACACCGACCGGATGCTGAAGTGGGCCCAATCGCGAGTCAAAGATCTCGAGTCCGAGCGGCTCAGTGGCTTCATATTCAAGAGCCGCTCTCCGAGCAGCGGCATGAGACGCGTCAAAGTCCACTCAGACGAGGGTATCACGAAGAGAAGCGGAATCGGGCTTTTTGCAAGGGCGTTTATGGAGCACTTCCCGACCATTCCCGTGGAAGATGAAGAGCATCTCCACGATCCAGCGGCACGAGAGAATTTTATCGAGGCAATTTTCGTACTCCGCCGATGGCGGATGATAATCCAGGACCGCCTCTCTCGCGACGCTCTGATTGATTTCCACTCGCGACATGATTTTATCTTGCGATCTCACGGACTTGCACATTACGGCCGGTTGAGCAGGCTTATCGCCGCAACCAAAGAATACCCGATTCAGTCTTTGTGCAACCAATATCAGGTCCACCTGTTTGAGGCTCTCAGGTCCGCGAGCACTGTGAAAAGGAACACGAAAGTGTTGCGCCTCTGTCTGACTTACCTGAGGAAAGAGCTTTCCCATGAAGAGAAGCATGAACTTATGGGGGTCATCGAGGATTACCGACAGGGCCGCCTGCCTCTGCTGGTACCCCTTACGCTCATCGCACACTACGCCGGAAGATATGATCGGCCTTACCTCAAGCAACAATACTATCTTTACCGCGACCCGCTGGAGCTGCGGCTGCGTAGCCACGCTTGACATTTGACCGAAACACGCGTGTCATCGGGAGGTGCACAATGGAGTTCAAGGAGCAGGGAGACGTATTGGTTGTCACTACAGACGAGCGCCTCGACGCATTGGTCGCGCCTCAACTCAAAGATACGGTCCGACGGATCGTCGAGGAAGAGCATAAACACAAGATCCTTGTCGACTTGAGCAACACCAGGTTCATCGACAGTTCCGGTTGTGGTGCGCTCGTGGCATCACTCCGGGCGGTGATCCGCGCAAACGGGGAGCTGAAGCTCGCCCGGCCTTCTGCGCAGGCCAAGTCTCTGTTCGAGCTTACCCGGCTGCATCGGGTATTCGAGATTTACGATGAGCTGGACGAGGCACTTCAGTCGTTCCACTGATTGGAGCCAAACGACCGATTGCCCACAAACTCCTCACGACAAGAGCGACACCTGTTCGTTCAAGAACGCCGCTGCACGGGCTTCGGACCAGTACTCCCTCTGTCGATTGAATGCCATGAACCCCACATGTCCACCGAATCGCGGCACCTCGAGGAAAAAGCTGGAGCTTCGCTCCGCCTCAGCTTTCGGATAGCACTCCGGAGCCAGAAACGGATCGTCCGCTGCATTGACCAGGAGTGTCGGAACGCTGATCCTTTCAAGAAAAGGTTTGCTGGAGGCCCGCCGCCAGTAGTCCTCCGCAGAAGCGAACCCATGGAGCGGCGCGGTGTATCGGTCGTCGAACTGCTTGAAATCCTTTATTTGTTCAAAGCCGCGATCGCTGATGAGTTCCGGCATCATCGCAGCCTTCAATCTGATCTTCTCACCGAGCATCTTCAGGAATCGCCTCATGTAGAGCTTATTTCCCGGGCTCCCGATCTTGAGCGCTCCCGCCGTGAGGTCGCACGGCACCGAAAACGCGACAGCTCCTTTGATGAGTGAGTGCGCATATTGCCCGCGCTCACCAAGGTATTTCAGCACCACGTTGCCGCCAAGGCTGAAGCCGACGAGAGCGGCCTCCCGGTAGACCGTAAACGACGCCACATGAGAAATCACGCGGTCCAGGTCCTCAGTGTCGCCGCTGTGGTAAAATCGGGCCGAGCGATTGATCTCGCCGCTGCAGCCGCGGAAATTGAGAGCGATCGCGTCCCACCCCATGCGGTTAAGAGCTTTGACCATCCCAAGCACGTAAGAGCGCTGCGAGTTGCCTTCGAGTCCGTGAAGCACGATGGCGACACGCGATGCGCCGACCCGCGACCAGTCGAGGTCGATGAAATCTCCGTCGGGAGTATCGATACGCTCACGGGTGTACGCCACACCACGCACTTTGCGAAAAAGCGAGGGCAGGATCGTCTGAATGTGCGGGTTTGACAGAAACAGCGGCGGTCGATACGTCGAATTGTCAAGAAGCGGCACTGCCGCACACCTCCCAAAACGAAAGTACTCGATTGCCCCTAACATACATCGGGTGCCGTAAGCCTATCAACGGAGGAGTTCATATTTGCGCTCGTCCGGGACGATCAGTCCGTTTCACTCCGGGAGTTGGCGCGAGTCTATGAACCCCCACAGCTCACCGAAAATCATGCCGGCGCGCTTCACGCGCGGACCTGAATCTTAGGAAAAAGCGAAACTGTGGATTTCAAGGAAGACTGCAAATTGTTCAACGTCTTTTCGGCGAAGTTGTTGCGGTCGTCGGTCATCTCCGCTTTAAATTCAGCGCGAGAAGGTGTTGAAGGGGACGTCGGTATGGGCCGTCGCCGCCTTTGTTTTGGTGGCTGAATCGTTGATTGCGATTGAATTCAACTCCCTTTTTTATTT
>JAIWNO010000060.1 GCA_020216785.1 Desulfomonile sp. | reverse complement strand
GGACAACGTTTCCCGCATGTTGCTTCGCGGGCCTCTTTGCGCTAGTACCTGTGGCCAAGTAGTCGTGCAGCGCTCGCGGAATCAAGGTTTCTCGCCGCGTATTCAGGCTGAGATCGTGGCAGGCGAAACGGGCCGATCCCGCGTGTGTCTCACTTACAAAGTGAAGTTTTGCGGTTCAGGTGATGGACGAAGCTTCGGAATCAGTGGCTCAAACTGACGACAATAGTCTGCCTCGCGATGCCGCGAAGGGGACGGCTCCGCCACCATTCTCCGGCTCTTCGGGAAGCGGCTTTGAAGTCAAGCTGCTGAGCAAGTCTTTCGATGAGCTTCATTTCGGGCTCTTCGGCGTGGTGCGGATGGAAAACGCCCGGCAGGTGCTGGAAGCCATCCTCTCGGCCATCGCGGCTGAGCCTTTGAGGAACGTTGCGCTCGACCTCAGCGAGGTCGAATATTTTGACAGTTCGGGAGTTGCGATCCTCATCGAGGTCAGGCAGAAATGTCACATGATGGGTAATCGCTTCCGCGTGGCGCGTACGAGACCCGAGATCCGGCGCCTTCTCGACCTCGTGGATTTTGATCATTACGCGCCCGCGTGCGTTCTGGCTCCTCGCGGTGAGCCGGGCGTCCTTGTTCAGGTCGGAGAGGGCACCGAGCAAGTGCTCATGACCGGCCGTGATATCCTCACGTTCATCGGGGCGTCAGCCGTGGCGCTCGCGAAGGACTTGACCCGTCCGAGGACCGCACGCTGGGACGGGTTCTGGAGGCTCCTGGAGAAAGCCGGCACGGACGCAGTGCCCATCGTAACTTCGCTGAGTTTTCTTATGGGTGCGATTCTCGCATTTCAAGCGGCGATTCAGCTCAGGAAATTCGGCGCCAATATCTTTGTGGCGGACCTGGTAAGCGTGTCCATCTGTGTGGAAATGGGGCCTTTGCTCACCGCGATCATTATCGCGGGGCGTTCGGGGGCGGCCTTCGCCGCGCATATCGGGACGATGCGAGTCACTGAGGAGATCGATGCCCTGAGCGTCATGGCAATTGACCCAATTCGGTATCTCGTCACACCGAGAGTCCTGGCCGTAGCATTGATCTCACCTTGTCTCACGCTGTTTGCCGACATTGTGGGTGTCGCAGGCGGCTGCATCGTGGCGGCATCCTCGCTGGACATCACGCCGACCACATACTTCAATCAGGTTCAAAAGGTCCTCGAGGTAAGCGATGTCTTGAAGGGTCTCACCAAAAGCTTCGCGTACGGAGTAGAGGTGGCCATGATCGGGTGCCTTCGCGGGTTCCAGGTGAGGGGCGGCGCGGAAAGTGTCGGGTCTGCGGTCACGTCGGCGGTAGTGACATCTGTGTTCGTCATTGTGGTCACGGATGCGATATTCTCGATGCTGTTTCATTACGTGCGCTTCATTTAATGGAGCGGCGCCGGAATACCGCAGCAATCGACGCGGTCGCGTAAAACGAAGTTCGAAAGTCGCAAGGAGATCTGACCCCTGTATAACACAAAGCAAGGGCGACATTCCCATGGGGATCGTGCTGTTATCGTTTCTGCAAGACGCGTAACCGCGGGATACGGGGACGCCATTATCGTGAATGATGTGTCGTTCGACGTGTACGAGGGTGAGATCTTCGCCATTCTGGGGCGCTCAGGCTGCGGAAAGACGACACTGTTCAAAGTCCTTATGGGGCTTGTGGAGCCGAAATCGGGTGAAGTGTTCCTGGATGGCGACCGAGTGGTACTCATCGGCGACATCGGGTCGGAGCGCTTTCTGCGCAAGATTGGCGTGCTGTTTCAGTCAGGTGCGCTCTTCAGTTCAATGACCATCGCCGAGAATGTCGCGTTGCCCCTGCGTCAGCAAACCGATCTCCCGGAGGAGACCATCGAGCACATCGTGCGGCTGAAGCTCACGCAAGTCGGACTCGCCGGATTCGAGAGTCACCTGCCCGCAGAGCTGAGCGGCGGTATGCAGAAGCGTGCGGCGTTGGCTCGAGCAATGGCGCTGGACCCGAAGATCCTTTTCTTCGATGAGCCGTCCGCAGGTTTGGACCCGGTAACCAGCGCCCAGCTTGACCGATTGATCCTGGAGATCAACAAGAGTCTTGGAACGACCGTAGTAATCGTTACCCACGAACTTGCGAGCGTGCTCGCTGTTGCGGACCGGGTGATCATGCTCGACCGCGATGAGCGCACCCTTATCGCACAGGGAAGTCCTGCGGAGCTTGCTTCCTCGAACGATGCGCGAGTGCGGGACTTCTTCATGAGAGCGCCCGTTTGACAGGTGCTGGGCAAGGCGGGGAATAAGATGGCCGGGCAGGCGCAGAAGTTCAAGATCGGGCTCTTCGTCGTGGTGAGCCTTCTCCTCGGGTCCGGGCTACTGATCTGGCTTGGGGCGGGACGCTACTTTTCGCCGACTCAAAAAGTAGTGGCGTACTTCAACGAGAGCGTCCAGGGTCTTGAGCCCGACAGTGCGGTGAAGTTCCGGGGAGTGAACGTAGGGCGGGTCGACAGCATTCGCATGGCGCCGGATGCGCAGCTTGTCGAGGTAGTCATGAATCTGGACAAGAGCTTTCGCGTGTCAGAGGACCTCGGCATCAAGATAAGTCTCCTCGGCATCACGGGGATGAAATACCTCGAGATGGACCGCTATGAGCCCCCCCTTCGCCGCGACCCTCCCCAATTGGAATTCCAGCCGCGCTATCCGGTGATTACGACTTATCCGTCGGAGATCCGGGAATTCGGCGACGCACTCGACACGATCTTCCGAAAAGTGCGGGGCGTGGATCTGGAGCGTATCTCCGCGCACCTGCTCAATGTGTCGGCACGTCTGGACCGCATACTGGCGGACCCCAAAGTGCAGGACATCGGAGCAGAAACCGCGGAAACGATTCAGCAAATCAAGAAGGCGTCCAAGCGCGTCAATGATGAGCTTGACCGAATGTCCCTGGGGAAACGGGTGGGTACGACGCTTGACAAGTCATCGGAATTCCTTCAAGAAATAACCGGAACCGCGCGGAGCCTCGACCAGATGATCCATAGGACCGATATCAGTATCAACAGGCTCAGCCAGAAGCTCGATCGGAGTGCTGACAACCTGGTGGACCTCACCAAGATGCTCAAGAACAAGCCTTCGATCATCCTGTTCGGGTCGCCGCCGGAAAAGGCCGAAAAAAAGCCCTGATTCGAATTCGAGTGGGATGGTTTTACGCTACGGAAAGGGACGGCGAGTCTTTGTGACTTCGACGCCGTAACCGAATTTCCTCGTATGTTCGTTGCCCGGAACCGGTTCATGCTCAACCGCATGGTTCAATCGGTCGCCTTCGCGTGGCTCCTGATGGCAGGCGGCATCCTCTTGTTCGCGGGGTGCGCGACTGTAAGCAGAGAAGCGATCATGTACCATGCCCTCGACTATCCGGTTCGTCCCAAGGGCGCTTCAGCGGCAGTTCCCCATACCGTCATGATTTATCGATTCCTTCTCGGGCCGGAGGTGGACCCGGATTACCTCGTGGTGACGGGGCCTCAATCGAAGGAGCAGGCGGTGCGTGCACACCGGTGGTCTCGCAGCCCCGCGGACATGATTACCGATCTTATTGAACGCGATCTCAGCGAAGCCGGTATTTTTGAGAAGACCGTCGGACAGTTCAGCCCTGTGCGTTATCGCTATGCCCTTGAGGGAACCGTGCTCGAGATGAAAGGCGTGCAGAGGGGTGGGAAGGCTACGGCATCCATCACGGTCAAGGCCACGTTGACCGATTTCGGAGTGCCGTTGGGAGCGGACAAAACCATTCTCAAGAGGACTTATCCGATCGAGATCGAGTCCAAAGACGCTGGACCTGAGGCAATCGTCGAGGCTTTAAACCGTGCTGTAGGGAGACTCTCACAGGAACTGATCGAGGATATCTCTGCCGCGGTGAGAGGAAAGAGCCAAGCAGTGCGACAACGCTCCCAAGAGGCTTCTCCGAAAGTTCGGCAAGCCCCATCTTCCAACGGATCGGCTTTTCGACGCTGAAATCTTGATTTCAATTGTGCATATTTTTCTCGTAAAGCCTCCTGGTTGCTTTCGGGTTGACATGGTTCTCCCGATTCATGATGATGGTCTCATTGTCATGATGGGGTGATTGTCAGGCGCTTGCGGCAACGTGGACATTTTCACTCTCCCTGGTACAGCGGTTTGCTGAGGCTCGGCGCCGCGTGGGGGCTTTCGTTTTTGGAGCGCCGAGTGCCGGAGGGGAGGGGGCCGGACCTTACGACGAGGCGAAACGATGAAACGTATACTCGTTGTGGACGACGAGGTGCACATCTGCGAGCTGTACAAGAGGGACTTAGAAGATGAGGGCTACGCGGTCAGCGTAGCGCGATCAGGAAAGGAAGCCCTCTCCTCAGTAGAAGAGGATCCTCCCGATCTCATCGTGCTCGACATCCAGATGCCGGGAATGGATGGGATTGAAACACTTGAGCGGCTCGTGGGAGGAGACAAGCATATACCGGTAATCCTCAATACGGCGTACAGTCACTACCAGGACAACTACACCGCGTGGCAGGCGGACGGGTATGTCGTGAAGTCCTCGGATAGCAGCAAATTGATACACGAAATCAAGAGGTTAATAGGCACATGAGACTTGCGGACGAAATGGCGAACACCCTCTGTATTCTCATGGCCGGCGGCAAAGGAGAACGCCTTTATCCGCTGACCAAAGATTTCGCCAAGCCGGCTGTCCGATTCGGGGGGATCTACCGCATTGTGGATTTCACGCTTTCGAACTGCCTCAATTCCGGCATCCGTCGCATCTATGTGCTCACCCAGTACCGGTCGGTGTCGCTGAATCGGCACATCCGACTTGGTTGGAATATCTTCAGCCACGAGTTGGGTGAGTTCATCGAATGCGTCCCTCCGCAACAACGCGTTATGGATCGGTGGTACCGCGGCACAGCGGACAGTATCTTTCAGAATATCCACATACTGCAACGAGAGAGGCCCGAACGCACGTTGATCCTGTCCGGGGACCATGTGTACAAAATGGACTACAACGAGATGCTCGCATTCCATATGGAGAAGAACGCGGACCTCACCATCGCGGGTGTGGAGATCGAGCGCTCCAAGGCCAGCGCGTTCGGCATCATCGGGTGCGACGAGGAATTCAGGATAACCGACTGGGAGGAGAAGCCGGCCGACCCGAAACCAATTCCGGGCAAGCCTGACAAGTCTTTTGTTTCCATGGGAGTGTATATCTTCAAGACCGACGTGCTTGTCCGGCAGGTTATCGCGGACGCGAAAAGTCCGACTGGAGATCACGACTTTGGAAAGAACATCGTCCCTCGCATGATAGGAAAACACAGAGTGTACGTGCACGCATTCCGGGAGGCGCGTAATCCCGAGAGCACATACTGGCGGGACATCGGAACCCTCGACGCATACTGGGAGGCGAACATGGATCTGATTTCCGTGTCTCCGCAGTGCAATCTGTATGACAGCCGGTGGCCGATAAGGACGTACCAGGAGCAAGTCCCCCCTGCCAAGACCGTATTTGCGGGAGGGCCGGGAGAAGAGATGGACCGGGTCGGCACTGTGCTTGATTCGATCGTTTCAGGCGGATGCATCGTGTCGGGGGGCAAGGTGTTGCGGTCGGTGCTGTCGCCCAATGTGCGTGTGAACTCATACAGCTTTGTGGAAGATTCGGTACTTCTGGACAGCGTCAACGTCGGACGCCGCTCACGAATTCGGAAGGCGATCATCGATAAGGACGTGCATATTCCGGAAGGAACCATCATCGGATACGATCCGGAAGCGGATGGCAAGCGATTCACGATCTCGCCGGGCGGCGTGGTGGTGGTTCAGCGCGGAATCAATCCTGCGTAGTCCGGTGTTGTTGTCGCCCTCTGTCGATGAAGTCGGGCTGCGCCAAGCTCTCCAGCCAAGAAACAGCTTTGATGACATTGTTCGTGAGGCGGTGAAAAGTGCTCTCGTGGCCCGTTTGGGTGCGTTCTTTTGCGGCGGATGGCTGCCTCGGTCTCATAAGAAATACCTTGCCATACAAGGACCGATACTTACACTGTTGCTCGATACCTTCGTCACCCGTTCAAATGCCTATTCAAGTGAGAGGTGCTCATGCCGGAAGTGGTCATCCAGGGACGTAAGATCGGATATGAAGCTCAGCCAAGAGATTTTGATCCGTCGCCCCGCGCCGTGGTATTCATCCACGGCTCCGGAGGCGATCGGGAAGATTGGCGCGCACAGCTGGACGGCTTGGCGAACGTGGCCACTATGGTTGCGTTGGAGCTGCCCGGCCACGGTGCGTCTGACCCCCCGGGAGAAACTGCGGTTGACGCGTACGCGCGGTGGACGTGCGACTTCATTGACGCGCTCGGCCTGCGCAAGGTAGTGTTGGTGGGGTGCTCGCTGGGCAGCGCCATCACCCAATGGATAGCGCTTGAAGGAAAGCCGTGGCTCGAAGCCCTGGGCATCGTTGGGGGCGGCGCGCGGTTGAGGGTGAACACCGATTTTCTTAACGGACTTCAAATGGCGCCGGCGAAGGCCCTTGAAATGCTAGCGGATTTTGCGTTGAGGCTCGATCCTGATCCCGCGATCTATTCCGCTCTCAACGAGAAGTTCAAGAAAACTTCGGCGGAACTCGTTCACGGCGACTTGAGCGCGTGCGACCGCTTCGATGTGATGGAACGGATTGCCGAGATCTCGGTCCCGACGTGGATCATTGTGGGAGAGCAGGATCGCCTGACCCCGCCGAAGTATTCTCAATTCCTGAAAGACAAGATTGCAGGCGCGCGGCTCGACGTGATACCGGCAGCGGGGCACTTGGTCATGATTGAGCAGCCTGTCGAATTCAACCGGTGTCTGAAGGAGTTCCTGTCGCAGCTGGATCGCTGAGGGACCAAGCGATCGTCAACTGTAGGCGATTTCCCTGAGCAGCTCGATATCCTCGAGCATCTTGCCTGCGCCTCGTGCGACCGTGGAGAGTGGGTCGTCGGGAACCACTACCGGGACACCGATCTCCCGGCGGACGCGCGCGTCAAGGTCCCTAAGGAGCGAACCTCCTCCGGTGAGTACGATGCCCGTGTCGATGATGTCCGCTGCGAGTTCCGGTGGGCACTGCTCTAGGGCTTGTTTCACGTTGTCGACGATCTGGTTTACCGAATCCATGATGGCCATGCAGATATCCGAGGCGCTCACCGTGATGGTCTTGGGAATTCCGTCCATGAGGTCCCGACCTTTCACGTCCACCACCTCTTCCTCTCCGTCCATGTAGGCGCGGCCAATCAGAATTTTGATCTGCTCCGCGGTGGTCGGCCCGATCAGAATGTTGAAACGCTTGCGGATATAGTTGAGGATGTCCTGATCAAGCTTGTCGCCGGCTATCTTCAAGGAATTGCTGTAAACTACACCGGTTAAGGAGATGATAGCCACTTCGGTGGTCCCGCCGCCGATGTCCACGATCATGTTGCTCATCGGCTCGGTGACCGGCAGGCCGGCGCCCATTGCGGCGGCCATTGCTTCGTCCACTATGAACACCTCATGGGCCCCTGCGTTCAGCGTGGAATCCCGCACCGCCCGGCGCTCCACCGGTGTCACTCCGGACGGGACAGAGACAATCACCCGCGGCCGCACGAAAGACCTTCGGTTATGGACCTTCTGGATGAAGTACTTGAGCATGAGGCTGGCGATCTCAAAATTGGCGATGACACCTTCGCGCAATGGTCGGTACACTTCGATGGAGCCGGGCACGCGACCAATCATTTTTTTTGCTTCTTCGCCGATCCAAACCTCGGAGTGGCGGCGGTCGCGCTTGCGAATCGCCACAACGGAAGGCTCGTTGAGGACGATCCCTTTTCCGCCTGCATAGACAAGCGTATTGGCAGTGCCAAGATCAATGGCGAGATCTTTGGATAGTTTGGACGCCAGCCAATCGATGAGCATCAGCTATCTTTCAGAGGTGGGGATCCATCAGAGTTTGACGTCTATGATCGAATTTTTCTTGAGTTCCTCGATCCACTGGTTCATGCGCTCCTTGATCTTTTGCGTTCTCAGGATCGTGTAAACCTTTTCTCTCGCCTTACGGTATTCCTTTTCATCCTCTGCGGAGAGGATACCGAGATTCTGCACCGGGCGATCCTTTTCCTTGGCGGTCTCCACATCGGTCTTATCGGCTTTTCCGGGATTAGGGGCGTTTCGAGCCCCCCGCTTCTTCATGGCCTCCTTCCACTGGTTCTCCAACTGCTTGCGGACCTTGTCCGGAATAGGCACTTGCTTTGGGGTGCGGCCGCTCTCATCCGCGAGATAGAAAATCAGCAGGCCGTTCCTGCTCGTGATCGGCGGCGTTACCGAGCCCTTCTTCATACGCTGGACCATTTGCTGGAGTTCCGGGCGGAGACCCTTAAAGTCCATAGTCCCGAGATCTCCGCCGCTCTTGGCGTAAGCGTCATCCGAATATTTCTTGGCAAGTTCTGCGAAGTCCGCACCCGTTTGCACGTCTTGCATAATTTTCTTTGCCTTGGCGATTACCTCTTGTTTTTTCTTGGTGGTGGCGTCCGCGGGCAACGATAGCGTAATTTGCCTTAGCCTGACTTTGCCGCCGACGTAGATCGTCTCGTGAGTCGGGATTTCCGGTTTGGGCTCTTCTTCCGGGGAACGTGGCGCTTCGGGTTCCGCGAGGCTTTTGTACTCCTCCTCGATCCGATCCCGATGCCCCTTGAAGTAATTCTGAGCATCCTCTTCACTGAGAGCAATCTTTTGCCCGACTTCCAACTGAATCAGCTTCCGCAGGACGAACTGACGCTTCATCATTTGGCGGTAGTCAGCGTAGTTGGCGCCGTTCGCCGCGAGATAGAGAACAAACTGATCGTGGGTCAGGTTGTTTCTTTGGCGGATCGAGTCGATGGATGCGTCGACCGCTTGGTCTTCGACGGTGACGCCCTTGCGAGCCGCTTCCTGTTCGAGAAGCTTGATAATAATAAGCTCATCGAGTATCTCTTTCTCGGTGGGCCATTTCCCCGGGGGTGTCACTGGGATTGGGAGCACGGAGAGGCTCCGCGTGAGGGGTTGCTTCTGCTTTTCCAAGTCGGAGAACAGAATCACATCGCCATTTACCACCGCGACCAGCCGATCCTTGTACAACTCGGCTGCGTGGGCCGCAGAGTTCCACAAGGCGAGAACGATAAGGCAAGATACCAGCAAGATCGTACGCTTCATGATTCCTGCGCAGTGCGGCAACCGCAGAGCTTGAAGCCGTGCTCCGGTTATGCCGTCCGGATTGTAGCGGAGTTCCCTTCACTCAGCAATGGCGCCATGTGGCCGGACTGGGTAGACTCTTTTAATCGTGCCGTCAGCTCGAACGATTTCTGTATGCGTTGATCCGAATCGACAGCGCCTATGCGGAATGCAAGCCGATCTCCCGGAAGCAGCCGAACGCGTTGCGGCGACTGCTGTGCCCAGATAACGAGATGCTCCGGCCTGACAGGGGTCTCGGAATCGAACGTGACCACGAGATCGCTGCCGTTGTAATCCAGCCGGGTAGCTCGAATCTCTTTCATGGCCAACCGTATCCGCATGATCCGTAAGAGGTTGGTCAGCTGATCCGGCGCCCTGCCATAGAGGTCGAGGATCTCGTCCTCGATCCCGTCGATCTCCGACTCGTGCTCCGCTCGTGAGAGCCGCTTGTAAAGGTTCATTCGCTGCTGAGGATCGGGCACGCAATCCTCCGGGATGAACGCTTCTATCTTGAGACGAATCTCCGGATCGATCCGCGGAGGCTGTTCCTCGCCCTTGATCTCCGCGATGGCCTGCTCGAGAATCTCGAGATACATCTCGTACCCGACCTGGGCCACGTGACCGGATTGCGACGTGCCCAAGATGCTGCCCGCACCGCGGATCTCCATGTCCCGCATCGCTATCCTGAATCCTTGTCCCAGCTCCGAATGTTCCTGAACCACAGCCAGGCGTTTCACTGCGTCCGACGTCATGAGTGTTTCAGGCGGGGTGAGCAGGTACGC
>JAIWNO010000059.1 GCA_020216785.1 Desulfomonile sp. | reverse complement strand
GTAAGCGCGCACGTTGGATCTCCCCACCCGTCCTCGGAGCTGATACAGGTCCGCCAAGCCAAAGGTGTCCGCCCGCTCGATTATCATCGTGTTCGCCCTGGGAATGTCAAGCCCGGATTCGATGATATTGGTGCAAACGAGCACGTTGATCTTTCCCGTAACGAAGTCGAGCATAACCCGCTCAAGCTCCCGGTCGCCCATTTGTCCGTGCGCCACGCCGAAGGTCCCCTCAGGAACCAGTGCGGCAAGCGCTGCAGCGCGCCGCTGTATGGAACGGACCCGGTTATGAATGTAAAAGACCTGTCCCCCGCGGGATAACTCTCGCACAATTGCGTCGCGGATCACTTCATCGGAGAGTCTCACCACATGCGTGCGGATCGACTTCCTGTTGAGGGGAGGGGTTTCGATGAGCGAAAGGTCACGCATTCCCGAGAGCGCCATGTTGAGTGTTCGCGGGATAGGCGTCGCTGTGAGCGTGAGCACGTCAACATGCGTCTTAAACTGCTTGATCTTTTCCTTATGCGCGACACCGAATCGGTGTTCCTCATCCACAACGAGCAGGCCGAGATCTCGGAATTCCACGTCCTTTGCCAGCAGGCGGTGCGTCCCGATCACTACGTCGAGCTTGCCTGTACGAAGCTTTTCCAGAGCTTCCTTGATCTGCGCGGAGGTTCGGAACCGCGACAGCATATCCACGGTGATCGGATAGCCCTGAAAACGTCGGGATACCGTGTCATAGTGCTGTTGCGCGAGTACGGTGGTCGGTACCAGGATGGCCACCTGTTTGCCGTCCATTACGGCTCGGAATGCAGCTCTGAGAGCCACTTCAGTCTTGCCGTATCCGACGTCTCCGCAGACGAGTCGGTCCATGGGACGGTCTGAATCAAGCGACTCCATAATGTCTTGTATTGCTGCGGCTTGGTCCGGTGTTTCCTCAAACTCGAATGCAGCTTCGAATGTGGCAAAGGCCTCGTCAGTGGGCGAGTAAGGTTTTCGTTCAGCGATCTGTCGCTTGGCATAGAGGTCAAGCAACTCCTTGGCCATATCCCGCAGAGCTTGCCGGACCTTTGCTTTGGTCTTGGCCCAGCCCTTGCCGCCGAGTCGATCAACCCGCGGCGGCTCCTCAGAACCCGCAACGTACTTCTGTACAACCTGCAAGCGCTCAACGGGGTGGTAGAGAATGTCTCCGCCCGAATACTCAATCACCATTACTTCACCGGTGACGCCGTCAAACTCCTTCTTTGCCAGACCTCGGAAGATCCCGATCCCGTAGTCTTCGTGGACGACCGCCTCACCTTCGGCTAGGTCGGCCAAGGTAAAGAGTGCCGACCCGCGAGCGCGCTTCTTGGGTGATGTTCTGACTCGCGAGCCGAAGATCTCTTCTTCCGTGAGCACCACGCGGCCCGCGTGTTTCATTCTGAATCCGGCGGAGAGTTCGCCGATGTACAACCGAATGCCTGGGGTAGGGGGACCATCCAGATTGTCCTGATCAAAACCCTCGCCTCGGAAATCAAGCCTGAGCGCGTAGGGCTCGAGCAACTTTATAAGACGGTGAGCCTGCCCTTGGGTGTGACTGACAAGAAATACCTCTATGCCGTCGTCACGCCACCGGTGCAGTCGCTTCACAAGGCCGCTCATGCCGGAATCGTACGATCCCGCTCTCAGAAGCGCCTGCCGGATGTCGCTGTTCGGCGTGCACGGCACGCGCACACTCACGCGGCCGGGGTCCTCCACCTCAAGGGCCGCCGCCACTACCGTGCGGAAGTCACGGATCCGTCTGATCAACTCGGCTCCGCTCAGGTAGAGCTCGTCCGTGTTGGGAGCAGGCAGGCCGTCTTCTGCTGCGGATTCCCAGCCTCGGAAAATCTCCTCTTCCACATCCTCAAGCGCACGGCCGAGCGTATCCATATCGGGAAGAACCAGTGTGGATTCGCGGGGGAGATAATCAAGGAGGGTCTCCGGAGAGGTGAAGAAGTAGGGGAGATAGGATTCCGCGCCCGGAAAGCGCACTCCATGCCGGAAGTCGTCCAAAAGCCTCTGACGTACACGCTTTTCCGTGCCCCGTTCGTCGCATCGCTCGAGCAGCAGCTTCAACCCGCTGTCCAGCTCGCTTTCGTCAGGTACGAGCATGTGGACGGGACAGATCTGGATTTCAGCAACGTCTTTGATTGAGCGCTGACTCGCCGGGTCGAAAAACCTGATTGACTCGATCAGATCGCCCATCTGCTCAATTCGGACCGGGTATGGGTACAATGGGGAGTACACGTCCACTATGAAGCCGCGGACAGAGAAGTCTCCCACATCCTCCACGAGGGGGGCACGAGCGTACCCTGCTCCAACGAACCGACGAAGTAGCTCTTCCCGATCAAGCTCATCTCCCACGCGAAGAGAAAAGCTGTTGCGCCTCAGCGCGCTCAGTGGAAGCACTTTTCGCACCAATGCGTCAAGCCCCACCACAAGCACACGCGGCGCAACTGCTTCTGCAAGCCGGTAGAGAGAGGTCATGCGACCCACGCCAACTTCCCCCTCAAGACCGACGAACGAGTACGGCAAGGTATCGGAAGATGGATACAGGATGACATCATCCAGCAGGGGCTGCTCGGTGGTTCGCTTTCCACCAAGGTAGAAACGTACGTCTTCCGCTGTTACACGCGCTGCTTCGCCTTCGGGGAGCACGAGGACAAGAGTGCGGGGCGCGCCCGCACGGACCGCGGCCGCTGTAATAAAGGCTGCGGCGGACCCGGCCAATCCGTATATTCCTGCGTGGGAGCCGGGGCGGCTCAGAATGCTCACTGCGGCTTCGAATGGTGTGGACGGTTGGTCCGACAATGAATAGACTCTCATCCGGAAATCTGATCTACCCCCCTCTCATAGATCATCACGTACCCTAGCACACAACCTCGGACAAGAAAAGCGAAGCAAAGAGAAACGGTTGGCGTTGCCGATTCAGGATTGCGTTGACTTGGAGCACTCAATCAGTTATCCAATAACGTTACCCGGTTGGAGTGGGTTGAAGCCCATCTGTGCACCGATCCGAAAGAATTCAAACCGGCTTGACAACAAACGTCTCGAACGAGGTCCTCTCGAATGTCCCGAACGAATTGATATCCGGGACGTTGAATTATGGTGTTGTGGTCTCGTTCGCCCCGGCGGCTGAGGTGAAGTTGTGGTTGAAAAAAAGGTAACGCGCAAAGAGCTGCTCAAGGAGCCGGATGAGTTTATTACGCTGTCCGGTCGTGCGCTACAGTTCGCTCGGGAGAATCCCCGGACGGTTACCGGGATCTGCATCGCTGTCGTAGTTGCGATCGTGGGGGCCGCGGTGATCTATGGGTACCAGCACCGGATGAAAACCTTGAGCCATGAGCAGTTCCAGAAAGTGTACCCTGAGTATCGCCTCGCCGTGGACGCACAGGAGCCCGTAACCAATGAAAAGCTGGAACAGCTTTTCAAGAAATTCGACGCGATTGCTACGGAGTTTCCGAATCAGCTCGGTGGCGAGATGGCGCTCCTGTACAGTGCGCACGTCCTCTATCGGATGGGTGACTATAAGGGGGCTCTCGATCGCTATACCAGGATGCAATCCACGAGTTTAGTGGGCAAAGGGCTCGGGAACCTGCTGCTGTACCATCTGGCGATGACACGGCTGGCGCTCAAGGAATATGAAGAGGCGAAGTCGCTGTTCGATACGCTTTCGAAAGATACGAACTCACCCTATCGCCGCGAGGCCCTTGTGGCGACTGCCGGCATCTACGAGGCCATGGGCAAGAACAAAGAGGCAGTTCAAGCCTATCGTCAATACCTGAAGATGTTCCCGCAGGCCCCGGACGCCCCATATGTCCGCACGAGAATCGCAGACCTGTCCTCCCCGGAATAGTGGTATTCACGCTGCTTCCGGCGTTACCCCTTCCGTATATAAACGTCCGTTTCCGACACCCACACGGTGAAGGAGTCATCCTCGAGATCGATCTCGTACCGGGATTGGATCTCCTGGATGTGTGTATCGAACGCATTGCGGTCCAGAAGACGATCCAGTATCGCACGCACCTCCCAAAACTCAAGGTCTTCCACGAAAAAGATGGTGAACAATCGATTCGCGTGGACAAATGGGATGGAATCCATTTTGGGGCCTCTGTAAGCACCATAGCGCACACGCGAGGATTGGTCAATGGCCCGTGACGCGCCGGAAAGTAGCCATGCACGCGGGGATACTACTTGACAGGTGGAGTAATAGCCTGTATAAGGCCCCTGAGGTTAATTTTCCCAACAGTAACGTGAATTCATTGGGTATTGGTGAAAGGAGGAGTCTCATGACTAAGGCAGAACTGGTAACTAACATTGCACAACAGGCGGGGATTTCGAAAAAGGCCGCCGGCATGGCCCTCGACGCGATAGTCGTCGCGATTCAGGATGTGCTGAAGAAGGGCGAGCGGATCCGGATCGCGGACCTGGGCAGCTTTAGCGTTGTGGAGCGCAAGGCACGCCAGGGCGTGAACCCGAGGACCGGCAAACCAATCAAGATCCCGTCAACCAAGGCCCCTAAATTCACTGCAGCCAAGGCCCTGAAGGACGCGGTGAAGAAATAGCGAGGGTATGCGTCCCGTGGACCCGGGACGACGCCTCTGCTGCCTTTCGGCACATGGTTGCGGACGCGGACCTGACACGCGACGCCGGGCAACACTGAGGGTGGAAGTCCAGTCTTGGCTTCATAGAACGATCAGCCGGCCGTGTAAATCGTGTTGGGCCTTTCTGCGCACGGACGGGAGTGTGACAGTGTGTCTTGCCACCTCACACCCTACGTACGGATACCGTCGAGCGGCAGTCGTCTCATGTCACACCAGTGCGTTGCAACGGTATGTATTCGGGTGCGGTTCCGCCCCCTAACCCAACGTTAATATGTCCCGCTACCGAGTGGCGGCCGCGTCCGCACCCCTCTCGTTGCAGCGCATCAGAAATCTCGCTTGATACATGAATATATCGGAACAATTGCTTGATAATAATTGACAAAACTGCCATCATGCGAAGGACCGTTCGAAAGGACGCTCCTTATCTCAATTCCGTCGTTCTCGGAATGAAGCCGCTCTTTGCCGTGATCATAGCCCTTCTGCTTTTTTTGAACAGCTGTGCCTCAATCATGGATGCCAAATTCACCACGCGTGACGGCAAGGATTCACCCTTTAAGCCTCAGAAGGAATTCAACCCCGCCCCCAAGGACCCCCTCTCGCATTATTGACCCGCGCTCAGAGTCAGAAGTCGCAGCAATTCCTGAAAGTTATGATGGGTTGACTTGTAGGTGGCCCTGCCGACTTGTTCAGCAGTGTGTGATTCCACACAGCGAAGCCTTGTGAGAATCGATATACGTCATGCCGGCGGGGCAGGGCAGATATCGCGACGGCCGCAGCGAGGGCAGTGGGCGCCCATCCACACGGAATCGAAGTAGTCCATAAGCGGCTGGGTTTCCTCCTCCCCCTCAAAGAGTATTCCCAGCTCGAAGTTCCGCTTCCCCCCTGCTTTGGCGCCGATGCCTGCGCCGGTGAGGTTCGGACTCCCGACAAGCGCACGCTCCCCATCAACGATGTACAACTTGGAGTGCATCCTTACACAGTGCAGAAATTCGACTCCCGCGCTCAAGCGTCCCTTCAGGTCGAGTTGCTCATAGCGCTCCCGGAACGGCCCTGAAGGAAGTTCCGAATGTATGATCCGCCACGAGACACCGCGCTCCACCAGTATGGACATCAGGTCCACGAACGTTATGAACCGGCCGCGGTAGCGAACAGACGTTCCCTTGATGTTGGCCGTGGCGATCCAGACGAGCGTCTGTGCCTGTGCGATGTACGGCTCGGTGAAATGTTCGTAGATCTCGCGATCGAAGAGAACTCTCATAGCGATTTTGTGGGCCGCGAACGGAAAAGTCCGCGGGCGAGGGTGACCTCTCCATACGTGGTCCGCTACGCGTCTTTCTGATCCGTCTCGAGCGGTACCCTCTCGGCTGTGGCCCACGCGCCTCGTTGCTCGAGGTCCGCGCCAAGGTCCATATCAGGCCTGGAGACGGCCATCATCGCCAAGTCGTCATACTTATAAGTGAGCTTCCACAGAGCGACCTCTCCTTTGGCAGCCAGACTTCGCATGGCGTCTTCAATCCGACGGACCTCGTCCTCTGCGGGCTCTTCGCTCGGATCGGCCAGGAGCGCCCGCATGGCTGTCCAGCCGGCGCGTTTGAGCTTTTCTCGGATGGCTTGCTCCAGTTGTTCCAGCATCTTGGCTCCTTATCCAGCCCGCAAGGCCGTTCGGCGGGTGAAGCGGGCACACCATACTAGGCATCACGACGGAATTCAACATCCTGGGTCGAAACGCGATCTTTTTTCTTGTGAAAACCATCGATCGCGTACACAATAGGGTGTTGGATGCGCTAACACGGTTCAGCCTAATTAGGGCATGATCCGTGACCCGAATTCGGAGTCATGGACTACTATCAAGGATGGGAGCTGTTGCGGAAGCTCTATGCAGCGCCCCCCCCCACCTTGTTTCTCAAGACCGCCGGTTAGCCTAAATGCCCAGAGGGAGGAGTAACACGCATGGCCAACCTTCTCGTTGACGAGCGCGATGCCAAATTCGTGCTTTACGAACAACTCAAGGTCGATGAACTGTGCCAGCATGAGAAATTCTCCGAGATGTCTCGTGAGATGTTCGACATGGCCCTGGATGCGGCTCAAAAGCTCGCTGAAAAGGAACTCTGGCCCGCCAACGCGGACGGCGATACCAAGGGCGTCAAGCTGGAGGGCGGTCAGGTCTATGTGCCTGAATCGTTCCATCAGGCTTACCGTCTTTTTTGTGAGGGAGGATGGTCGGCCCTTGCCGTTGACGCAGAAAAAGGCGGTCAAGGTTTTCCGTCAGTTATCTACTGTGCAACGTCGGAACTGTTCGTAGCCGCAAATCAGGCGCTCATGATGTATCCCGGTCTGACGGTTGGTGCCGCCCGCCTCATTGAAAAATACGGCACGGAAGAACAGCAACGGACCTTCATGGACAAGATGTTTACCGGCGAATGGGCGGGCACTATGTGCTTGACTGAGCCGCAAGCCGGCAGCGATGTGGGGGCCCTCAGAACAAAGGCCGTCCGCCGGCCCGACGGGACCTACTCAATAACCGGCGGGAAAATCTTCATATCCGCGGGCGACCACGACCTTACCGAGAACATCGTCCATGCGGTGCTTGCACGCGTGGAGGGAGCGCCCAGCGGCACCCGCGGCATAAGCATCTTTATTGTCCCCAAAAAGCGTATCGAGAATGGCGCTTTGGTGGACAACGACGTGGTTTGCGCCGCGGTCGAGAAGAAGATGGGCATCCACGGCTCGGCCACATGCGCGCTCAACTTCGGAGAGAAAGACAACTGTATTGGATATCTTCTCGGCGCCGAGAATCAAGGGATACGGATCATGTTCAACATGATGAACGAGGCGCGCCTCGCTGTCGGCATTCAGGGTCTTGCACAAGCCAGTGGAGCATACATGCACGCCCTGCGTTACGCCCGGGAGCGCGTTCAAGGACCGCACATCTCTGCTCTAAAAGACCCTGATGCACCCAAGGTCCGTATCATTGAGCATCCCGACATTCGGCGCATGCTCATGTGGATGAAGAGCGTTACGGAGGGAATGCGAGCGCTCTTGTACTATGCGGGTTATTGCGGGGACCGTGTTCGGACCGCCGCAACCGAAGAGGAAGCGGCCAAGTATCAAGGATTCTTGGATATCCTAATCCCCATTTGCAAGGCTTGGTCTTCGGACATGGGGTTCCGTGTAACGGAGCTTGCCATTCAGGTTCACGGCGGGTACGGGTACTGCGCGGAATATCCGGTGGAGCGGTTCATGCGCGACGCAAAAATCGCATCCATTTATGAAGGAACCAATGGTATCCAGGCCTTGGACCTCGTAGGCAGGAAACTCGGATACCGCCAGGGCGCGCTCTTCAAGGCGATCGTGGCTGAGACGGGAAATATCCTCAAGCAGGCGCAGAATAACTACCGCCTGAAGGACATCGTCGAGCCGTTCGCCGCGGCCCGCTCACAGCTCATTGAGGTGACCCGGTATTTCGGCCTGAAAAGCATCACTGAGGACTTCATGATTCCGATACTCTACGCGTGCCCGTACCTTGAGCTGTTCGGTGATGTCGCCGTGGGCTTCATGCTCTTGTGGCAGGCGGTAATTGCGGATCGGCGCCTCGAGGAGATCTACAGCGATTCCAAGGCCGACACCCCGGCCAAGAAGGCCGAAGTGCTCAAAACCAATCGTAGCGCGGCATTCTATCGAGGCAAGCTCGCCTCTGCTCAATTCTTTTCAAACACTATCCTCTCTTTGGCAAAGGGGAAGGCACGCGCAATCATGAGCGGCGAGCGGTCGGCCCTGGATCTTCCCGAAGAGTCGTTTGCACTAATCTAAACATTCTGGAGTCTGCACGATGAAAGCACGTGATGTTGTACTGGTCGACGCAGTTCGCACCGCATTCGGAAGGGCCGGCGAAAAGGGCATCTTCTGGCACACCAGGGCCGACGACATGGTGGTCAAGGTTATTAGAGCGTTGCTCGCCCGGAATCCGAAAATCAAGCCGGAAATGATCGGTGAGAACGCTTGGGGCGTGTTCTGTCAGGAAGGGGATCAGGGCCTCACGCTCGGGAGAACGTCCGTCATTTTGGCGGGTCTGCCGGAAACGGTGGCTGGGTATTCCATTGACCGGATGTGTGCAGGCGGCATGTCCGCGCTGACGTCCGCTGCCTCGGAAATAGCGCTTGGGGCCTGCGATATAGCGATCGCCGGGGGAGTGGAGCACATGGGACACCATCCGATGGGTGCCACAGCAGACCCCAACCCGCGCTTCCTGACGGACAAGCTCGTGGACTCAAGCGCGATGTCCATGGGTGAGACCGCGGAAAACCTCCATGACCTGTTCCCGGATATCACCAAAGAAATGGCCGACGAATACGCCTACCATAGCCAAATGAAGGCATGGAAGGCTATCGAGTCCGGCAAGATCGCGGAGATGATCGTTCCCATGACGGTTTACACCAAAGAGGGCTGGGCTGTTGCCGACCGTGACGAACAACCTCGTCCGGAAACCACCATGGAAGGCCTCAGGACGCTCAAGACCCCATTCCGTGTGATGGGAAAGGTCACCGCGGGCAATTCCTCCGGGCTCAATGATGGCGCGGCCGGCTGTCTGCTCATAGCCAAGGATGTCGCAGAGGACCTGGAAATAGACTACAAGATGGAGTTTGAAGCCTTCGCGTACGCCGGAGTAAGGCCTGAGATTATGGGCATCGGCCCCATACCTGCGACGAAAAAGGCCCTTGCCGTAGCCGGTCTGACTATGGATGACATCGGTCTGATCGAGCTTAACGAAGCGTTCGCTGTCCAGGCGGTCGCCTTTATGCGCGAATTCGGACTCCAGTTTCCGGAGGATCCGAGGATGAACATCTACGGCGGCGCGATCGCGTTCGGCCATCCGCTGGCGTCTTCCGGGATTCGGCTGGCTTGTCATCTCATGCACGCGTTTGCCGAGCGGCCCGATGTGAAGTACGGCCTCACCACCATGTGTGTCGGCCTCGGTCAGGGCGGAACCGTGATTTGGAAGAACTCGCAGCGAGCGGACAAGAAAAAGGCCAAGAAGGAAAAGGAAAAAGAAAAAAAGAATAAGGAATAGACGGTCCCGCCTTGAAATCAGTATCGATCGGGCTGGATTGGCATATAAGGAGGCGTCATGGCTGATGCACCGACTCAGTTTTATATCAGATTCCACAATTCTCGCGTAGGGAAGATCGCCATCCTTACGATGGACAACGGCGAGGACTACCGTAAACCAAGCACTTTTGGTGAGAAGGCGTTTCGATCGCTCCATGAGCAGCTGGAAAAGCTCGAGGCGGACAAGAGCGTCAAAGGGCTGATGCTTTGCGGCAAGCCGTACATTTTCGCTGCCGGCGCAGATCTCATGGAGGTGCCGTTTATCAATACCT
>JAIWNO010000066.1 GCA_020216785.1 Desulfomonile sp. | reverse complement strand
TCCGGGAGGCATTCACGCCGTGGTGCCGGTCTGCGTTATAGGTAACCGGGGCGCCGGTGTCCTCGGGTACCCAATCCTTAATCGATTCCATCCCCTTGATGAACGACTCGGTGGTGAGGTCGCGTCCGGCATTTTCGAGCCCCTTCACCAAGTGGATCATGGACATGGCCCCGAAGAGCGCAAGATACTCCTTACCTTTGATGGATGGATCGTACTTCACGAGCTTCTCGACAATCTTGTTAGCTCCCGGATCCGATCCAGGGACGCCTGAGTTGCCCGGCAGTGCGATGTAGGTTCCTTCCCAAGGCTCACCGCCGATCTTGTACATGATCGGGTCTCCGAGGGTAAAGGTAGCCAATCGAGTAGGCTTATAGTCGATTTTGGCGATTTCTTTGGTGATAAGTGCACCGTGTGTCGGGGTAGTGTAGATGAGCAGGGTGTCTGCACCGCTTTCCTTCAGCTTGAGCGCATGGGATCCAAGGGAGCGATCAGACAACTCATACGGCACTGCGGCAACCAGTTCTGCCTTAGGCTTGAGGCCTTCCAGGGCCTTGTTCACTCCCGAGAGCGCCATTTTGCCGTAGTCGTCGTTTTGGTAGAAAAGAGCGATCTTTTTGCCGCCCAGTTTCTCTACACCATAGTGGGTCATGTACTGGGCCTCGTCCTCGTAATCGGGATATGCCACGAAGACGTACTTCACTTTCTCCTTGGGCATCTCAGCCCAAATACGCACGTTCGCGTAGGGCGTGATGAGCGGGATCTTGTTCGCTGCAAAGAAGTCCTTTGCTGCGTGGCATATCGCTGTACCCAGCACACCACAGCAGGCGAAGACCTTGCCCTTCATCTCCTCGAGATTCGCCACCCCGCGGGTGGGGTTGTATGCGTCGTCCTTGATAATGAGCTTAATCTTTCGGCCGTGGACCCCTCCTTTGTCGTTCACGTAGTCCGCCCATGCCTTCATCCCCATACCGGTGACGCCCCAGAGTGCGGCGGGTCCGGAGAGGGGGGTCGTCACCCCGATGACCACCTCGGTGTCGGTTACTCCAGGGACTTCGGCTGCAAAAGCAGTCGAGGAAAGGAGCAACGCTGTTACCGTCAGAACTGGAATCCATCTCGCGATCTTCATGGCAATACCCCCTCGTGTGGCTGGTGGATTTGGTTTGCCCTCGGGGACGCATCCCGTAGACATTACTACAGCTTACCTTTGACTACCTCCTTGCGCGCGAAATGGCGCCTCTTTCGAGGCCCGGCGGCACATGCCGGACCAGCGATCCGCCCGGGGCGAGTGTATACGCTCCCCAGGGCTGGAGGCTCCTTCACACCCAAAATTTCATTCACTGAAGATTGAGACCCGAATCCATTGGGCCGGAAATCGAACTCGTATCGATCTTTCTACATGATTAAGCAGCACGGATCAACCAAAATCAGAGCATGATCTTTGATATAATCTCCTTCATGATCTCGGAGGTGCCTCCGCCGATAGACAGAATGCGGCTATCGCGGTACAACCGCTCCACGAGGTACTCACGCATGTATCCGTATCCGCCGTGAATTTGTACGGCCGCGTGGCACACTTTGTCGCAGATCTCCGTGGCAAAGATTTTGGCCATGGAAATTTCCTTTACCATGTTCTCGCCGGCCTGGATCTTCGCTGCAATGCGGTAGGTGAATTCCCGGCTCACTTCCACAAGCGTGGCCATGTCCACGAGTTTGTGGCGGGTCACTTGGAACCCCATCAGGCTTTTGCCGAACGCTTCCCGGACCTTGGCGTATTTGAGAGACTCTTCGAGGGCCATTGCTGCGGTGGTGTTGGCCATGATCGCAAGATACAGTCGCTCTGTCTGAAAATTCTGGATGATGCCGTAGAAGCCGGCCCCCTCGGTTCCGAGAAGATTCTCGACGGGTACTCTGACGTCCTGAAACACAAGCTCTGCGGTGTCGGAGGCCCACCAACCCATTTTTTTGAGCTTTTTTGATACCGAGAAACCCGGAGTGGCGGTGTCCACGACGAGGAGACTTATCCCCCGATGCCCTGGTCCGCCTGTGCGAACCGCAAGTGTAACCTGGTCGGCGCGAGCACCCGACGTGATCATGGTCTTGGTTCCATTAACCACGTAGAAGTTGCCGTCGCGAACGGCACGAGTGCGGAGATTTGCGACGTCCGATCCTCCGCCCGGCTCAGTAATGCCGAGAGCGGCGATCTTCTCGCCCCGAAGAACAGGTGGAATAAAGCGCCCTTTTTGCTCTTGAGTCCCCATCGCGAGGATCGGCGGCAAGGCGATGCCGTGAGACATCAGCCCCGCCGCGACCCCACCGGAACCTGAGCGCGTCAGCTCTTCAGAAACCACTATGTCGTGGAAGATATCTCCCGCGAAGCCGCTCCATTCCTCGGGATACGGAACTCCCAACAGGCCTATTTCCGCTGCCTTGCGGTACAACTCCCGGGGAAATTCGCCGGCTTCCTCCCATTCGTCCACAAATGGCTTGATTTCGCGCTCGACAAATCTGGCAACGGTCTGCCTGAGTATGTGATGGGACTCATCGAAATAATCGAGTCCACGGGCCATACTCGCTCCTCCACTGTGGAAAATGCACGCCGGCTTGTTACAGCGGGAAAAGAGTTGCGATGCGCTGAGCCATCATTATGTCGCCGGAAGCCTTTAGTTTACCGCTCATGAAGGCGGTCATGCCGTCGAGCTGACGGTTGCATATCGCCAGCCAATCCACGTCGGCCATGGTCAGGGTGACGGTCGGGCTGCTTGATACCCCCTGATTGACTTGGCACGCGCCGTCCTTGACGACCACGTTCCAGTCGCCGGCTTCATTGCCCGTAATGTGGAACTGGAACACCACGTTGAGGCCCGCAGCAGCGGACGGATTGAATACCGTGGGCATCTTTTCGAACACTTCTTTGACCGATGTCAGCGCCATGTTTTCCTCCTCTCTTAATCGGTTTTCTTCATGGAGAGCACATCTCCCGGCTTTGGCGGCGGTATGACCAGGGCCGAACCCGTGGCCACGGTCTCTCCCCGCTGGTTGGTCCAAAGGAGCTTCAGTCGTACTCGGCGTTTCTCATCGATTTTCTCCGTCACTTCCGCCGTGGCGGTGACGGTGTCGCCGAAGAAAGTCGGTGCCTTGAAGCGGGTCGAAATCTCGATGAGCACGGTCCCCAGACCGGGAAGCTGCGTGCCGAGCACCGGGGCAATGAGACACTGCGGTAATGCACCGTGCGCGATGCGTTTGCCGAATGGGGTCAGCTTTGCGAACTCCTCATTCACGTGCATTGGGTTAAAGTCGCCACTGATCCCCGCAAAAAGATACACGTCCGTTTCGGTAATGGTTTTGCTGAAAGATGCCTTCATGCCCACATAAAGCTCATCGTAACTCAAACCAAGCTGGAAATCCATATGATTTGAACTCCGTTCAGGATAACATTATCTGTTCCAAAGAGCGAGCCGCTTTCGGCACTCTTCGACCGTGGCAACTTCGCGGCCCTGGTCGCGCACCATCCGAGCGGCCTTTTCCACAAGTTCGCCGTTGGACTTAGCCATCTTGCCGGGACTCAAATAGAAATTGTCCTCAAATCCCACTCGGATGTTTCCCCCAAGCGCAATCGCTCCGGCCACCAGGCGCCATTGGTCGTGGCTGATGCCGATAACTTCCCAATCGCTGTGGGGCGGCAGCATCTCCACCATCCGAACAAGGTTGGGAATCGTCGGAGCGATTCCTCCCAGCACCCCAAGAATCAAGCTGAACTGGTACGGTGGCACAAGCAGTCCCATATCCACAAGAGGATACGCATTGCAGATATGGCCTAAGTCGAAGCATTCCAGTTCCGGTTTCGTTTTCACCCCGTTCATCGCTCGGACGATCTGAATGATCTCCGAGAACGGGTTAGGAAAGACGAACTCAAAGACGAAGTCCTTCTTGCCCGGATGGTACTTGGCGTAATTCATGGACCCCATGTTGAGCGCGCCGATCGCAGGACGAATCGCTTCGATATGTGCGATCTTCTGTTGGGTCGTGATGCTGATAGCGCCTGTGGAGAAGTTGATGACGATCGGGCAGGCGGCGGTCACCGCATCGTAAATATTCTTGTAGTCCTGAACTTCATAGCTCGGCAAACCGTCCCGGGTGCGTGCGTGGATGTGCGCGACGGCAGCGCCCGCTTCGTAGGCTTCTTTTGCTTGTTGGGCGTACTCCTCAGGTGTGTACGGGATGTTTGGACACTGCGCCCGGTTCGCCACAACGCCGGAGAGTGCACAGGTGATCATGCACGGCCGTTCGTAGTTCTGGTTCTCCTTCACCCACATCGAAGACATGCTGTTCATCCTTTTCTAGCGGCCCTTCCAGACTGGGGTCCTCTTCTGCAGGAATGCACTCAGGCCTTCTCTCGCATCCTCTGTTGCCACTACCTTGCCCAATTGCTCGCACAAGTGATCGAGTCCTTCGTCCAGGCTCATGTCCTGTGCACGGGCGAGCGCCTGTTTGCCGAGCTTTACGGCGACCGGGGCCTTGCCCGCTATACTGTTGAGTGCCTCGTCCACAACGTCGTCAAGCTTGTCCGCAGGAAGGGCCCTCGTGATCAGGCCCATCTCCTCGGCCTCGCCGGCGGAGAGCGTCCGAGCCGTGTAGATCATTTCCAGGGCTTTCTTCCGCACGGCGTTCCGGAATATCAGTGCGCCGATCATCATGGGGAAGAGGCCGACGTTAACCTCCGGAGTACCGATCTTTATCCCTTCCCGGGCGTACACGATGTCGCAGGAGAGCATCAGCCCCATGCCACCAGCAAGGCAGTGACCGTTGACGCGCGCGACAATCGGTTTGCCCAGCGCTGCCATCTGTTTAAGCAACGCCGCATACTTCCTGGCGCCCGCAACGTAATCCGCGCTCTCGAAAGAGGTTGCGAGGTCCGCCCCGGAGCAGAACACCTTGTCTCCTGCCGCGGTGAGGCATATGACGCGTATGTTTTCATCTTTTTCTGCATCGTCGAGGGATTTGGACAGCAGCTCGATCATGTCCAAGCTGATCGCGTTGCGCCGCGCTTCACGGTTGATGGTCAGCCACCCTACCGAGCCTTTCTTTTCATAAACCAGCTCCTGATCACTCATCCGCTTTCGCCTCCGTGAGAGGTTCGATATCCACGAGGATCTCTCCGGGCATCACCTTGGCGCCGGCTTGGGTGTTTACCGCAGTGACCGTGCCCGCGTACGGAGCAGCAAGTGTAAGCTCCATCTTCATCGCCGAAACCACGACGCATGGCTGTCCTTTTTCCACCATTTGGCACACTTCGACCATTACGCGCATCACGGTCGCGGGTGTAGGCGGTGTCACAGCCACCGGTTGGTCGAGCAACCCGCTGGACTTACGACGCTGTAATTTATCGGCATCCTCTACGAAGCGAGCCCGTCCCTCGGCCCACACCCACGCTCCGTCGGCCGCGGCCCCTACAAAAAGGTTCAGCGATCGTCCGTCCAGGCGTACGTTGAGATGATTATCGTCGATTGCGTCCACCGCGACCGAGTGTGTGATCTCGCCGTACATCACCGTGGTCCGGCGCGTTTCATCGAGCGGCGATGCCTCAAGAGAACGCGTTTCGGAGCCAATCTTCAGTCGAAAGTTCATAGGTGCTCTCCTCAGCGGATCATGTCCCAAGCGCCCAGCCGATGCCACGGCGAGATAGGCTGTGCCGGTCCGACTGAAGCACCGCGTTCCACCGTGCGTGGTCCGAGCATCTCATTGACAACGAACCCAAGCGCGGCAAGGTCGTCGCCGGCAGTTGATGGTCGCCACGAGGAAAAGAACTCTTCGATGAAATGGGTATGTGTCTCCCCGGCCTGGAATTTCTCATTTGACAGTACGTCCAGAAGAAATTCGATCGGCGTTTTCACTCCGAGAATAACGCACTCCTTGAGAGCGCGAATCATTCTCGCGCAGGCTGAGGGCCTGTCCTCGGCCCAAACTACGAGCTTCCCAAGTATCGGATCGTAGTTCACCGGTACTTCCCAGCCCGAGTAGACCGCATGGTCGTACCGCACGCCGGGCCCTTCCGGTGACCGGGCATAGATGATCTTGCCTGGAGACGGCATAAAGTCGCGTTCGGGATCTTCTGCGTAGATCCGGCACTCGATGGCGTGGCCCCGTCGGAGAATATCCTCCTGGGCGAATGGCAAAGGCAGGCCTGCTGCAATTTCCAACTGGCGTCGTACCAAATCGAGCCCCGTGGTCATCTCAGTTATGGGATGTTCCACCTGGAGTCGTGTGTTCACTTCGAGGAAATAGAAGGCCCCAGAGCGGTCGAGTAAAAACTCCACCGTGCCCGCGTTCACGTATCCCGCTGCACGAGCAGCGGCCACGGCAGCGGCCCCCATGCGGGCCCGCAACTCTTCGGAGAGGGCAGGGGAGGGCGTCTCTTCGATGATTTTCTGATGGCGCCGCTGAATCGAGCACTCCCGCTCGAACAGGTGCACCACGTGTCCGTACATGTCCGCCAGAATTTGGAACTCCACGTGTCGCGGGCGATCCAGATACTTTTCTAGGTAGATTGACCCGTCGCCAAATGCGCTCAGTGCTTCGCTTGCGGCAAGCGATGCCGCGTCCGGCAGCTCTCCGGCTGTCCGGACGATGCGCATACCCTTGCCGCCTCCTCCTGCTGCCGCTTTTACGAGCACCGGGTACCCGATTTCGTCCGCCGCGGCCTGCAACCGGCAGATGTCGGACTCAGCGGCGGTCATTCCCGGAATGACCGGCACATTCCTTTCGGACATGAGTCGACGCGCTGTGGTCTTGTTGCCGAGCAGTCTCATTGACTCCGCGGGCGGTCCGACAAAGACGAGCCCTTCCTCGGACACGCGCTGGGCGAAAGTCGGGTTTTCCGCGAGAAAACCGTATCCCGGATGAATTGCCTCAGCTCCCGTTTCCTTGGCTGCCACAATGATTTTGTCAAAGTTGAGATAACTTTCGGCCGGATCGGATTCACCGAGAAACACCGCCTCGTCCGCGGTAAGAACGTGCTGCGATGTCCGGTCCACTTCTGAATAGACGGCAACGGTGGCGACGTTCATCTCTCGGGCGGTTCTCATAATGCGAACGGCGATTTCACCGCGGTTGGCCACGAGTATTTTGCTGAACATCGCGGCCTCCTACATCCGGAAGGTGCCATGGCCCTGGACGCGGCCCTCGAGTGGAGCGTTCAACGAAACTGATATGGCGAGCCCGAGCACGTCCCTCGTCTTGGCGGGATCGAGAATCCCGTCGTCCCAGAGCTGCGACGTGCTATAGAACGCATCGCCTTCCCGGAGTGCCGAGTGGATGATCGGTCGGCGGATGCTGTCCACCATCTCCTGCGACAACGGCGGTTTACCCTCGCGAGCGAGCTGGTCGTTCTTCACGGTGACAAGCACGTCCGCGGCCTGTTCGCCCCCCATGACTCCGATCTGGGCATTGGGCCACATCCACAGGAAGCGGGGCGAATAGGCGCGGCCGCACATACCGTAATTCCCTGCACCGAAAGACGCGCCGACGATCACTGTGAACTTGGGCACCGTGGCTGTGGCGACAGCATTGACCATCTTGTGGCCGTCCTTGGTAATTCCGCCCCGCTCATACTCACGGCCCACCATATACCCGGAAATATTTTGGAGAAATATGAGAGGAATGCCCTGGCGATCGCACAGGGAAATGAACTGAGTCGCCTTGAGCGAGCTGTTGGAGAAGAGCACCCCGTTGTTGCCCAGGAAGCCGGCGAGATATCCATGAACATATCCCCAGCCGCATACGAGCGTTGGACCGAAGAGAGCTTTGAACTCGTGGAACTCTGACCCGTCAACGATCCGGGCGATGATCTCTCGGATGTCGTACGGCGTGGAGATGGATAGCGGCACGATGCCCCAGATCTCCTTGGGGTCATAAAGCGGCTCTCGCGGTGGGCGGGTGGGGATCTTGGCCTTCTCCTGCGACGGAAGGAATTCAACGATGTCGCGGCAAATCTGCATGGCGTGAGCGTCATCTTCGGCGAAATAGTCCGAAACCCCCGAATCGCGGCAATGCACGAGCGCGCCGCCGAGGTCCTCCGCTGAGACGTCCTCGCCGGTTGCTGCCTTCACCAGCGGCGGTCCTCCGAGAAAGATCGCACCCGTGTTCTTCACGTGAACCACGTGGTCCGACATAGCCGGGATGTACGCGCCGCCTGCGGTACACAATCCGAGCACCGCGCAAATCTGGGGGAGATTCATCTTGGACATAATCGCCTGATTGTAAAAGATCCGACCGCCATCATCCGCGTCCGGAAAAATCTCCGACTGAAGCGGCAGATACGCGCCGCCCGAGTCCACAAGAATAACCGACGGCAGCCGGTTCTCCATGGCAATGGTCTGCGTCCGAAGCGTCTTTTTTACCCCAAGGGGATAGACCGTGCCGCCCTTGATCATAGGGTCATTGGCGTGTACCAGCACCTCACGGCCATGGATAAGGCCAATGCCTGCCCGGCTCCCTGCTCCGTGAACCTGTCCGTCGTACATGCCGCGGGCGGCGAGGGGGGCAATTTCCAGCCAAGGAGTGTTCCGGTCAAGCAGTCGATCGAGCCGTTCCTGCACGGTCAATTTGCCGAGTTCCCGGTTGCGTTTGCGTGCCTTTTCCGACCGATCATCCCGCGCCTTTCTCAGCTCCTCCTTGAGCGTCGTCACCATTTCTTCCATGGCCGCGTAATTGGCCTTGTACTCGTCGCCGCTGGTGTCGATTCTGCTCTCGATGACTTCCATGACCTACACCTGATAGCGTTTCAGGAGATCGCCCGCGATCGCCATGCGTGCTCGCTCCGAAGTGGTGCCGGCAATTCCCGTCAGTTTGGCATCGCGGTACGCCTGTTCAACCGGGTTGCCGGACAGGTACCCGCGGCCCGCCAGGACCTGCATACCCATCGATGTGACCTGTTCGGCACCTTCCGCGCAAAAGACCTTCGCGCAATGGATGACCGTACGAGCCTCCGGGTCACCGGTGGCGTAAAGCCACGCAGCGCGGAAGGTGAGTAGTTGAGAGGTCTGTGCCCAGGTAAGCATTTCCGCCAGCTTGAACCGGACCTCCTGGTAGCGGAAGACGTCCTTACCGTCCCTGCGATGCGTCAGCGCATGTCTTTTCGCCTCTGCCGTTGTCCGGAATTGCAGTCCGACGGCCGCAAGGGCAAGAATGAGGTCCTGCATTGCCCCGAGATATTCCAGCGCAGCCTCGTCGGCGAACGGTCCGATCACGAGATCGTTCGGCACTCGGACGCTGTCAAGTTCCAGCCGTGCCACAGCGAGTCCATTAAAACCGAGTGTCCTCATCCGCGGACCGACAGTGGCGCCCGCCTGTGGCGGCTCTACGAGAAATGCCGCCGGGCGTCCTTCTGCAATTCCCACCACAGCGATCCAGTCGGCAATTGGCGCGTTGGTGACGTAATCCTTTCTCCCGCTGACCACCCATTCTTTGCCATCCCGTACTCCGGCTGTTGTCAGGCCTGGTTCCGCCGCATCCTCCTCCGACTCGGTGACGGCAACTCCGGCAATGACCTCTCCGTGCGTCACGGCTTCAAGGATGTCACCTATCCTTGAGCGGTCACCAAATCCGGCCAACAGACCTCCAAATATCCGGGCGGTGGTCTCGGTCGCGAGAAACAGCGATCCCGAGGCCTTGGCAAGTTCTTCCTGTCCGGCGATGAGTCGCATGAGCTGTCCGCGCTCTGCCGGACCAAGAGCGATCTCCAGATACCCGAGACCGGAGAGGGCTTTCAGATATCGAGACGTTATTCGTTTGAGCTGCCACAGTTCCGCTTCGTCAAGCAGTCCTAACTCGGTTGCCGCGTCCTGGGTAAGCAGAGCGGCGACACTTTGTTTCAGCGCCAGTTCCTCGGCTGTCCAATCGAAATACATGGGCGCATGACCTCACATGAGACGGGAGATGAGGACTTTCTGGATGTCGGAGGTCCCGCCGCCGATTGGTGCAATCCGGCTATCGCGGAAGATGCGCTCCACATCGTACTCGTGGCAATAGCCATACCCTCCAAAAAGCACCATAGCGTCGTTCATGGGTTTGAGCGACCAGTCGCCCACGAAGAGCTTTGCGACCGCTGCTTCGAGGTGATTCAGCGGCCTGCCCTGGTCCTTGCACCACGCTATCCGATAGATGAGGGAACGCGCCGCCTCCTGGCAAATCTTCACGTCCGCGATCTTGTGGCGAATCGCCTGAAAGCTCGCTATGGGGCGGCCGAATTGGTGCCGTTCCTGCGCATACCGGCAGCACCGCTCGATAATGTACCCGAGTCCGCCGACAAACGGAGCAAGAAGCGCACTGCGATCCCATTCTACGGTGCGCATCGCCATGAAGAACCCCGCTCCCTCTTGGCCGAGGAGGTTCTCCACCGGGATGACGCAGTCCTCAAAGATGAGTTCCGATGTCGGCGATGTACGCACACCCATTTTTACGAGCTTCCTGCCGACCGCGAATCCGGGAGTACCCTTTTCCACGATGAACGCGGAGATCCCCTCCTGTCCCGCAGCCGACTGCCCGGTGCGTGCATAGACTACTGCCACGTCCGCAATCGGTCCGTTCGTGATAAACATCTTCGTGCCGTTGAGTACCCACGAATCGCCCTGCCGCATCGCCCTGGTCCGCAGTGACGCCACATCCGACCCCGCGCCGGGTTCCGTCAGACCCATGCAGCCGATCCATTCGCCGCTTGCGAGCTTGGGGATGTACCGTTTCCGCTGCTCATCGGTGCCGTGCGCGAAGATTGTGTCCGCGCAGAGGTACGTGTGAGCGCCGAGGCTCAGGGTGAGGCCGCCGTCGACACCCGCTTCTCCGAGCGCTTCAGAGGCAACCACCGCGGTCATTACGTCCGAGCCGCCACCGCCGAGCTCCTCCGGGAAGTGCAGTCCCAGCAGGCCGAACTCGCCAAGCTTGCGCCATGACTCAAAATCGAATTCACTTCGAAGGTCGTGCTCCTGCACACGCGGGACGATCTCCTTTCGAGCGAACTTGATCACCTGCTCCTTGAACATGAGCTGTTCTTCGGTCAGAGAGAAGTCCATGCACACCTCGCTGCCCGTCCGCCTATCGGCGGTCTACGTTGCGGGCGCCGTTGAAGAAAACCTCCAACAGCCCATTGGCAATGCGCTGCTTCTGCTCGGGCCCCTTAATGGGTTGGTTTTCCAGGACCATTGTGGAAAGGAACCCTTCGAGCGAGCCGACAAAAATATATGTAAGATATCGTGCCCTGATGTCGCTGCGGATCGTTCCTTCGGATTGGCCGCCGACAATGATACGCTCGATCCTGTCGAAAAAGCGCTTGAAGCAATTGAGCCTTTCCGGTGTGAGGTTGTTGGTTGACCTGGAAATATCGGTCACAAAGATGTGAACAAGGTTCGGACGCGTCTCGTAGAGGTCGAAGAAGTAGTTAATGATCGCGGCCAATTTCTCATTGACCGGCGCGGCCGTCTTCGCTCCTGCATCGATCATGGTGTAAAGGCTGTTCCACCATTCGTTGGAGATGGCGTCAAACAGGTTCGCCTTGCTGCCGAAATAGTGGTACACGAGACCATAGGAAGTCCCGGCCTTGCGGGCAATGTCGACAATGCGGGCTTGGTGGAGACCTTTCTCGCGAATGACGGCGCAGGCCGCGTCGAGGATGGCGGCTTCTTTGCGCTTTTTGGAATCAAGGACGAGTTCTGTGGACTGCATGGGAATGCAGTAACATTTATTGATTGACTTGTCAATCAATATCTCTTTCTCCGCGCATTATCCCTTCAGTTTCCTACCCGCTCCTCGGGGCAGCCGTGCCATTACGAGCAGCGCAGCGACGAAGCGGTCTCCTTGAGACAAACTTTTAAGATTGCTTCGCTAAGCCTCCTGCAATGACATTTCCGCCGGAATCCCTCCCGGGGCAAGCAAATGATTAATTCTCCGGCGCTCGTCCCGCGGCAAGTTATGATATGGTTGAAATGTCCCCCCTATTATCGTCATCGGCATGGAGGTGGTCATGATCGGGCGAATCCTAGGCGTCCTCGCGATGATCCTGTGTCTTATCCTCGTCTATTTCCTTGTGTGGCCTGTACCCATCGAACCGGTAGCGTGGAGCGCTCCGCCGGATCCCGGTTACACGGGGAAGTTCGAGCGCAATGAGCGTCTCAAGGATTTGGAATTCCTACCGCTCGGCGGGCTGCACGGACCCGAGGCAATCGCACTCGACCGCGAAGGCCGGATTTACGCCACCACACACGAAGGATTCATCGTCCGTCTTAAGGCCGACGGGACATCCCCTGAAAAGTGGGTGGACACGAAAGGCAGACCCTTGGGAGTTCGCTTCGACTCAGCGGGAAACCTCATAGTGGCTGATGGTGTGCGGGGCCTACTGTCTATTTCTCCGAATGCCGAGGTTATAGTTTTGGCCACTTCGGCGGACGGCGTTCCTCTGGGCTTCACTGATGATGTTGATGTCGCCGCGGACGGGAAGATCTATTTTTCGGACGCGTCGACCAAATTCAAGCCGAGCGAGTGTGGAGGAACAATGGAGGCAAGCCTGCTGGATATCA
Source organism: Desulfomonile sp. (assembly GCA_020216785.1). GTDB lineage: Bacteria > Desulfobacterota > Desulfomonilia > Desulfomonilales > Desulfomonilaceae > JAIWNO01. The sequence goes on along the minus strand of JAIWNO010000066.1, from coordinate 6,517 downwards.
TGGAACACGGTGGACGGGGGCGGCTCCTCGTGTACGATCCGTCAACCAGAAAAGCTACCGCGCTCCTTACCGGGCTCAACTTCGCAAACGGTGTGGCTGTAAGCCATGATCAAACGTATGTGCTGGTGAATGAGACCGAGAGTTATCGCGTTATCCGGTATTGGATCGCAGGCCCCAAGAAAGGTACGTCAGAGCCGCTCATCGAGAACCTCCCCGGTTTTCCGGACAACATTTCCCGAGGCCTTGACGGCAGGTTCTGGGTGGCGATCATTTCCCCGCGGAACAAGCTGGTGGACAGTCTTTGCGACAAGCCGTTCCTGCGCAAAGTGATACAGCGGATGCCCAAATGGGCCCGGCCCAAGGCCGCCGCGTACGGACACATTGTCGCTGTGGATGGCAACGGACAGGTGATCGCCAGCCTCCAGGATCCTAATACTCGTTATCCACAGAATACAAGCGTCACCGAGACGAAGGACTATTTGTACATTGGAAGCCTTGTAGCGCCGGAAATCGCGCGTCTGCCAAAAGCAGCCGCTGGATTGCAATGAGGGAGGTCTAATCAGCTGGTAGATCGATTCAGAAATACCTTGACGTGGTCGTCGGCGATCGCCCCGAGTACGCTCTGGGTCTGAGTTACAAATCATATCGGGTCGTTCAGCATCTCACATTGCCTGATGGCTCGGGGACAAGGCAGCTTTGGATCGCTCTACTAAGATTTCGGGAATTCTTAAAGACGGCTCGTTGATCAGCGGTCCACAGCGAGTTTGCGGATAACCTCCCGGAGCTGAAAGACGTCCACGGGTTTTTGGACAACTGCATCGACACCTGACGCACCGATCTTATCATGCTCACTGCTTTGATCCGCCCAACCAGTCAGCAGAACAAACGCCGGTTTTGCAATGCCTCGCATCGCGCAAAGCTCCTTTATTCTCCTACCGACCTCCCATCCGTTCATCTGGGGCATTGCGAGATCGCAAACCACTGCGTCAACCGACGCTTCCTCGAGAATGCCGAGGGCGCGGCGACCTGATTCGGCCGTCAGCACTGTGTGACCGAGCCTGGTGAGACTTTCTTGAAGCAATCGCACGGCCACCGGGATGTCATCAATCACGAGAATCGTGAGGGTCGAGCACGCTTGATCGTTTGGGCCCGGATGCGTTTGCTGCGATACTTCGGCAAGCGGAAGGGAAACGGTGAATCTTGACCCCAGCCCTTCGGTGCTCTCGACAAAGATGTGACCGTTGTGCCGTTCAACGACCGATCGGGACGTGGCAAGTCCCAGTCCGGTTCCCGTGGGGCGTTTCGTCGAAAAGAACGGGTTGAAAAGGCGGGTCAAATTCTCGCTGCTGATTCCGCTTCCGGTGTCCGCGACTTCTGCGATCACCCGGTCGTTGCGACGCTCCGTCGTAACAGTGATTGCGCCATCGCCGAGTATCGCCTCCGCCGCGTTCTTGAGGAGGTTGATAATCACATCGAAAAGCTCTCCCGGTTTACCCCGGACGTGGCATCCATCTGCGAAACACGTGCTTATACAAACCTCTCTACCTTCTTTCTGCCACGCGCCTTTCCACCACGCTTGAGTCATTTCGACTGCTTGTCGCACGATTGTCGTTAAGTCAAACACTTCGTCTGTTTCAGCCAAAGGCTCGTCATGTGCTTCTGCAAAAGTCCGGATGCGCTTGACCGTATCAGCGGCGAACCAGCATGTGTCGAGTATCTGGCGGAGATGTTCACCGACCGCTGCGAAAGTTGCGGACTCCAGGTCCTCGAGCGCAAGCTGGGCCCTGCCGATCACGATTTGCAGCATGTTGTTGAAGTTGTGAGCCACTCCGGCAGCGAGGTCGGCAACGGCCTTGAACTTCTCCGCTTCAAGCATGAGTCGTTCCGCCTGCTTGCGCAACGTGATGTCCGATACGACCCCGATTACCTTCTTGAACGGGTCCGAGGGGTCAAACGCTTTGAGGGTTATGTGAGCGTCGAAATGAGATCCGTCTTTCCGCCGACACTTGACGTCGATGCCGTGAGAGGAGCCGTTGCGCACCTCGTCGTATAGTAAACCCACGCGATCGTACTCTTCTCGGACAGGGTAAAGAAAGCTCGAATCTCTGCCCGTCAGCTCGTCTTCGGTGTCGTAACCAAGCATTTTGACCAAGGTCCGGTTCGCCCAGATGATGGTCCGATTCTCGCCGAGGCATATTCCGACCGGCGATGACTCAAGGATGTTGGTCAGCGTTTGGCGGCTCTCCCTGAGAGCGTCCTCGACGCGTTGGCGCTCGGCGATTTCACGCCTGAGAAGGGTATTTACGTGGAGCAATTCGGCAGTGCGCTCCCTCACGCGGCTCTCCAACTGGTTGTGGGCCGCTCGAAGCGCTTGCTCCGCCTTCTTGCGCTCGGTTACCTCCCGGTGGAGGCGATTCGCTGTCTCGAAAAGCTCCGCGGTGCGTTGACGGACCCGCTGCTCAAGTTCGTCATACGCAGTGCGCAGGGCCTCTTCGGCCGCGCGTTTCTGCTCAACGAGCTGCTTGTGAGCGAGGGCTTTCTCAATTACATGCGGGATGAGTTCCAAGTATCTCGCGTCGCGATCCTTAATTATGTAGTCATCGGCACCGAGTTTCATTGCCTCGACGGATACGGACTCGTTCCCCGCGCCGGTGATCATGATTGTTGGTGGGAGACGCCTTTCAGCCGATAGAAAACGAATTACCTCGAGTCCTGTCCGCGCCGGCATCTGATGATCAATACATAGTACATCGTATGAATGGGCGTCGAACATTTGAAGCGCTGAATTACCATCGGGAGCGATGTCCACGACGTACCCCGCTCGTTGGAGCCTCTTTTGAAAGAGGCGAGCCAGTCCTGCGTCGTCTTCTGCGTAAAGTATTCGAATCGGCTCCGTTGCAGCCATGAAAATATCTCCGGAGTCGGACGCAATGCTTGCGAAACCGGTGGAGGCTCAAGGTCTGTACGCGTGGGGAAACGCGGGGATTACCGCATCATCCGCCGGCCTGATTGCTCGGTCTCGCTCGATGCTGAGGCACGTTCAATGGCGCTATCTCGTCGGATAGAAGTCCGAGCAGAGAGTCCTACAAATTTTTCGATCTCTTTTTTTGTGTCCTCGAGCCCTTTCCTGAAGAGGCGCGCCGTAATCCTCTCTAATTCTCGGGGCGCAGGACGTATTGGTCGAAACTAAGCCCTGTGAAATTCTCGCTATATTTTCGTACACAATACCCGGAAGTCTCCGTGCGGTCAAGTCTGATAGCGGACAAATCGGTCAAGCCGGCCAAATCGGCATTCCACAAAGGAATTCGTTGACAAGGACCCCCTCGTTCCCTATTGTCAATCACACGGTGGGGCAAGCAAATTCGAGTGCAGATTCGTTCCAGTCAAGTCTCATCACGAGATGATCGCCTCGTGTTGGACAGGCCGGTGGACGCAGGATTGGTGTTTGTCGGCACCCTCACGCACACGTTAACGACACGCAAAAGGAGCCGCCATGAAGCGTCGGCGTTTCATTGATCTCAGCATTGCCATCGAGGCGGACCTCCCGAGCGATCCGCCGATGATGATTCCCAAGATAGACTACTCTAATCATGAGGCAGGGGCAGTGCAGATGGAGCTGTTTTTCCCCGGCCTTCGTCGAGAGGATCTGCCGGGCGGTCTGGGATGGGCTGTCGAGACCCTCACCCTGACCACACACAGTGGGACACACCTTGATGCGCCGTTTCATTACCACCCTTTTATGGATAAAGGCAAGGCGGCTTTCACAATCGATGAGGTTCCGCTCGAGTGGTGTTACGGCGACGGCGTGCTACTGGACTTCCGGCACAAAGCCGACGGTGAGCGGATCACCGTGGACGATGTCAAGAAAGAGCTGGAACGGATTAATTATGAAATAAAACCCTTGGACATTGTCTTGGTCCAAACCGGAGCAGACGCGGTTTGGGGCACGCCGCAGTATCTTCTCAAGGGCGCGGGCATGGACCGGGAGAGCACTCTCTTTCTTACCGAAAAGGGCGTACGCGTGACGGGCATCGATGCCTGGAGCTGGGACCGTCCTTTGCCGTTCCTGGCGAAGGAGTTTCAAGGGAGTGGCGACCCGCGCGTTATTTGGGAAGCGCATTTTGCCGGAATTGAGATCGGTTACTGCCACATGGAGAAGCTCGCCAATCTGTCTGCCATCGGCCGGCAGACGGGGTTTACCGTTTGCTGTTTTCCGGTCAAGATCAAGGGCGCGAGCGCCGGCTGGTGCAGACCCGTAGCAATCGTCGAAGAGAGCTGAATACCCGGCGAACTATGCTCAAAGGAACAGGTGTAACAAAACGCTTTGGCGGACTCACCGCCCTGAACGAGGTGGACTTTGAGGTTAACCGTGGTGAAATAGTCGGTCTTATCGGCCCTAACGGGTCGGGGAAGACGACCCTGTTCAACGTTATTTCGGGACTGCACAAGCTTGACCACGGGGAAATCTCTTTCAAGGGCCAGCGTATCAGTGGGTTGCCGGCGTACAAGGTTGCTGCCAAGGGGATCGGCCGGACCTTTCAGATCGTGCGCCCGCTCATGGATCTCACGTTGCTGGAGAATGTGGCGACTGCCGTGCTTTATGGCCGGGATGGAATCAAGGATATACAACCGGCGCGGGACAAGGCGGCGCAAATTCTCGCTTTTGTCGGTCTTGGCAAGCAGTCGGGCAAACTGCCCGGCGAACTCGCCCTTGAGGACCGCAAACGTCTCGAGGTTGCGCGAGCCTTAGGCAGTGCGCCGGAGATCATCCTCCTTGACGAAGTATTTGCCGGCTTGAATCCCAGGGAAATAACAGGTGCCATCGATCTCACTTTTCGCATGAGGGACGAGTTTGGCGTGACCATTTTCATGATCGAACACGTTATGAAAGCCATTATGGAAACGTGCTGCCGCGTCATGGTCCTCCATCATGCGGTAAAGATCGCGGAGGGCACGCCCGAAGAGGTCGCCAATCATCCGGATGTCATCCACGCCTATCTGGGAGTCGGCAATGCTGGAAATTGACGGGCTGGAAGTCCGGTACCAGGAATTGCGGGCCCTGCAAGGGGTATCCCTCCGAATCGACGAGGGCGACTTGGTTGCGTTGATCGGATCAAATGGGGCCGGCAAGACTACGCTGCTCAATGCGATTTCCGGTCTGGCGACCCCGGCCGCGGGACGGATCTCCTGGCAAGGGCAACCGCTCGCAGGGCTGCTTCCCGACGAGATCTGTAAAGCCGGCATCATTCAGGTCCCTGAAGGTCGAAAGCTTTTTCCTGGGATGACCGTGCAGGAGAACCTCGAAATTGGTGCCTACTCCGCAGGGGCTCGGGAAAGGAGTCGGCAGACCATGCGGGAAGTGTTCAACCTTTTTCCGAGATTGGATGAGCGACGAAAACAGCGTGCAGGGAGCCTTTCCGGCGGAGAACAGCAGATGCTGGCCCTCGGCCGGGCCCTCATGGCGCGGCCGAAGTTGCTCATGCTTGATGAGCCGTCGTTGGGGCTCGCCCCAATCGTGGCCGCGGACATTTTCCGCATAGTGGCGGAACTTAATCGCAGCGGACTCACGGTGCTTCTCGTCTCCCAGGAAGTATTGCAGACGCTGTCGATTTCGAAGAGGGGCTATCTCCTGGAGAACGGGGCTATAGTGCTGTCTGGTGCGGCGGACCGACTCCTGGCCGACCAGAGGGTAAAGGAATCGTATTTGGGGCTGTAGTCGCGTATTAATCCACGAACGACCAACACAGGAGGTTTGAATCATGTGTGGGATCGGTATAAGAAGGACTCTCGCTGCGGCGCTCCTCGTCGGGGCATTGCTTGGCTTCGGTTTGGTGAGTGCCGACGCGCAGGAGAAGAAGCCCATAGTAATCGGCGGATCGCTGCCGCTCACCGGGCAGTTCGCCGAGCCTGCCAAGTGGATCGAACGAGGCATGAAGCTGTGGGCAGCAGAGGTGAACGCTGCCGGCGGCCTGCTCGGGAGGCCGGTGGAGTTCAAGATCTATGACGACGAATCCAACGCCAACAAAGCGGTCACCCTCGCGGAAAAGGCCATTACTGTGGACAAAGTGGATTTTCTCTTCGGGGGGTATCCGGGCACCGCTGCACGAGCTGTCATGCCGGTCGCAGAAAAGCACAAGTATGTGTACATCTCCATGGGCGGCCACATGAAGAGTTTCGAGCAGGGTTACAAATACTCGTTCGGTGCACCGCCCTTGATGGGAGAATGGTGGTACGAAGGGTTCTTCCAATGGATGGAAAGCCTGCCTCCTGACCAGCGGCCCAAGCGCGCGGCAGTATACACAATGAATAATCCAATTGGCGCGGCTACGTCGGTAGTAGTCCCGGAGCGTCTGAAGAAGCTGGGGATCGAGGTCGTGATCGACGAGAAGTACAATCTCCCGTTGCCGGACGCAACGCCGCTCATTGTGAAAGCCAAGCAGATGAACTGCGACCTGCTGTTTTCCAACGGGTTCTTTGATGACGGGGTAATGACCATTCGGGCTGCAAAGGCCTTGGA
>JAIWNO010000065.1 GCA_020216785.1 Desulfomonile sp. | reverse complement strand
CTATAATCCTAAGGCGATCGTCCAAGCTGTTGGGTCGATTCTTCCCGCGTGGGTCAAAGAGCTTGGACCTGACGGGGACTACGTCTTATCAGGAACCACGATGCACGGCTTGCTGAAGTTCCCCGGCAACGACAGGCTCAATGCTTACGTGAAGAAAGAATTCAATCTTGACAGCTATCCGCTCTATATGGGGTTCGGGTACTCGTGGATGCAGGCGCTTCAGCAGGGAGTGGAAGGTGCTAAGAGCCTTGACCAGACAAAGGTGCGAGACTGGCTGAAATCAAATACGGTCACCACCATCGCGGGACCGATGAAGTTCGACGACCGAGGGCTTCCGGCCCCGACCAACTTGTGCACCCAGATCATCAATCAAAAGGTCCAATTGGTCTGGCCCAAAGAGGTCCGGACCGCGGAGCCCGTCTATCCCAAGCCTCCTTGGAAGTAGTGCGAGGCCCCCGTTCCGATCCTGCGGGACGGTGATCGATTGGAATTTCGACGTCGGGCGGTTCAGAGGAACAAGTACCCGTGCAGAAACGTGGAACTATAGGGGCGGGTCTGAGACTCGCCCCTTTCCGTGTCACCGTGCATGATCTCGCAGGTGTCACGACTCTGAGACAACGCCACTGATTTCTACCTTACGGTTTTCCGATCCGGGGACCGACAAAGCGGTCCCGTCGGTCGTGTTCGGCATGAGGACATGAGCACGATTCTTCTCATCCAATCACTCATTGGCGGAATCGCAATGGGAGCGGTTTACGCGTTGCTGGGAGTCGGTTTTTCATTGACCTGGGGTGTGATGCGGGTGATCAACATCTCACACGCAGCTTTCGGGTTGCTGGGGGCCTTCATCGCTTACACGGTTCTCAAGCGATGGGGAATAGATCCGGTCGTAACGATGGTGTTCACGGTGCCGTTTCTCTTTGTGGCCGCATGTCTGATCTACCGATTGGTGATATCGCCGGTGGCGCGGGCGAAGGAGGTGATGGTCTCCTCGATGATCATCACGTTCGGACTGGCGATTATTCTTGAGAACCTCATACTCCTTGTGTGGGGCGCTGATCCACGTCTCCTGACCACATCGTACACGAGCAAGTGTTTTGTGCTGGGATCGTTCTATTTTCAGTATTCGCCGCTCATCGGTTTTGCCATGGCCATGGTCGGCGTGGCGGCGATTTATGTCTTTCTCAAGATGACGTACACGGGCAAGGCGGTGCGCGCTGCTTGGCAGCAGCCGGACGCTGCGCAGCTTTACGGGATAAATCTGAAGCGCATCAGCATGATTACCTTCGGTCTGGCGGTGGCTTCCGCCGGAGCGGGAGGGCTCGGTATGGCGCTCCTGTATTCGTTTGAGCCTACGTCGCACAATTTGTGGCTGGTGCACCTGTTCCTCGTCGTAATCGTGGGCGGCGTGGGGAATGTTTTGGGTACCGCAGCTGCAGGCCTTACCCTCGGCTTGATCACCGGTTTTTCGTTGGCGGTACTCCCTTACCAATGGGTGAACCTGGTCACTTTCGGGCTGCTTATGGTCATTCTGCTGATCAGGCCCCAAGGACTGTTTCAAAGCGAGGTCTAATGATGAGAGGGAGCCGCCCGGATTCCCGGGGGCCGATGTGGTTCGTCGTTATAGCGATGTTAGCCGCGGCGGTCTTTCCGTGGTTTGGGCCACCGGTTTACTTCATATCGTTCCTTTACACGGTATTCTTGTACATGTGCCTCGCTTCCGCGTGGAACATGATCGGTGGATACGCCGGCTATATCTCGTTCGGCCATGTTGCGTTCTTTGGCATAGGCGCGTACGCTGCCGCACTGCTTATGAAAACGTTCGATCTCTCTGCTCTGGGGACGGTGCTCTCATCCATACCGGCGGGTGTTGTGGCCGCTGCAGTAGCCGTAATCGTAGGCTATCCATGCCTCCGGCTGAGAGGCCCCTATTTCGCTGTCATCACGCTCTGTTTCGCGTTTGTGGTTGATTTGGCAATCAAGAACCTCCCCATTGTGGGAGGTGCGGACGGTCTGTGGCTCAAGGCGATGGATCTGCCGATTGAAATCAGCCGCGCTGTGATGTTCGAACTGATGCTCGTGCTCATGGTGGTGACCGTATTGGTGAGCGCGAAGATCAGCCATTCAAGATTCGGCGCCGGCCTCAGAGCTATCAAGGAAGACGAGGAAGTTGCCCAGACCATGGCGGTGAATGCGCCGTGGCTAAAGATCCGTGCGTTCGCTCTTTCGGCCTTCTTTCCCGGTATTGCAGGAGGACTTCATGCTTACTATCTGACGTACATTCATCCCGACATTGTCTTTGATGTGAACATCTCCATCCTCATCGTCCTGATGGCCCTGTTCGGCGGGGGAGGCTCGTGGCTGGGACCCGTGATTGGAGCGGCCGTACTGAGTCTGGTCAACGAGCTGCTCTCCACTTTCGTTAAGGCTGAGCTGGCGCGGATCATTTATGGATCGCTCTTCATCATCGTAATCATCTTCATGCCCAACGGTGTGATAGAATTCCTCGGAAGGTTGAGGAAAGCCTCGTCCGCACATCACGGCACATCGGAGACCGCGACCTGACAGTATAAATTCCCCGCTGTCCCGCGTAGATTGCGGAGATGTGCTGGGGAACGCTGGGGGAGTCCCGGCCCCGGAGTGTCTTACTATTGGAGGAGCCAATACCATGCCTTCATGGACTGTCCAACCTCTTCTTTTCGGAACCATCGAAGTCAAAAAGGACCAAATAACCACCGGCCTTGATGCAGGCATGCCCGTCACGGTGCCCTATCTCGGGTTTTATTTGACGGACGGCATTCACAAGGTGCTGTTGGACACCGGGATCAATAAGAAATACATCGTGGACGGCAAGGCCTGGGCCGGAAGTCCTGCGGCAGGCGGTGAAGACTGGGTCCTCAAGTCCCTGGACGCGATTCGCGTGCAGCCTGATGAAATCGAATGGGTGATTTACAGTCATCTTCACAATGACCACGCGGGCAATTGTCACCTGTTTCCTCGAGCACTTCACATTTTCCAGGAAGCCGAATGGAAAGAGCTCCTGGATCCGCTTCCCTCCATGAGAATTCGCGGCGACTTCGACATGAGCCTGATACCGGAACTGGAGCGGTTGGACTCTATGAAGCTCGTGGGTGATGTGGATTTGCTCGACGGCCTCCGAGTGATCCTTACCCCCGGTCACACCGCGGGGAGCCAGTGTCTTGTGCTGAGCGCCGAGGATGGAGTGTACATTCTCGCCGGGGACACCATCCACGTTTCTCCCATCGCTTTTCCGGATATGACGGAATGGACGCTCATGGACGGTTCGAAACAGGCGATTACTCCCGCTCCGAAGCACTGGGGACCTGCCGTTCCGTCGAGCCTTGTGTATGACCACTACGCGTGGTACCGATCGATATACCGGATCAAGTCGATGTTGCGGGAACGAAGGTTCCTCATTCCCGGTCATGAGCCCGGGATTGTGGGTAAGAAATTCGGTTTGTAAAGATCAGACCTGGAGTTCGGACCCTCATGGGAGATTCCGGAGCCACAGGCTCGCGAAAAACAAAGCTCCGCGATCGGTTCCTCGTGGCGGTCTCAATTAGTGTCGCGCTCATCATCTTTGAGGTTGGGTTGCGCCTCTGGTTTTACGGAGGGATCGTTCGGCCCCCGACCCAGGAATCGCTCGTCGTACCCCATCCGACTCGTGGCTGGGTCCTCGGGCCCGGATTGCGCTCTCACGAATACGGATGGGACTATTCCGTTTCGACAATAATTAATTCCAGGGGCCTTCGTGATGTTGAGCACGAGGTGGAGCCGATGCCGGGCACGCTGCGGGTGGCCCTCCTCGGCGATTCATTCATGCAGGCGCCGGATATTGAACTGGAACGCTCTTTCCCAAGATTGCTGGAACATCGACTCAAGGATCGGAAGGCCGAAGTGATCAACTTTGGTGTTATCGCATACGGCACTGCTCAGGAGTTCTTCACACTCAAGGAGGAAGCTCTCAAGTACAAACCCAAGGTAGTGCTGGCGTTTTACTGCGGAAACGACATCAGGGAGAACTCCGAGCGTCTTGAAGAGCTTATCTTCGGGCCCGGTATAAGGACGTTCGGAAGACCGTATGCACGGCCGGTGGATGGCGAGCCGTACGATCTGAGCTTCACAATGCCCGATCAGGAAAAGGTAAAGGCATATCGGACGCAAAAGCAAATCAGTGGGAAATTTTCACTTCGTAATCTGGCGTATTCGTCGGTAGCTTTCGAGCGTATCTACTCGGCAGTACGATCCCGGACCGTCGAAGCGGGGGCTCCGGAGTACGACCCAAATGTGTTTCCCGGCTGGCCCATCCTCGATGGCTTCGATGCGAGCGCAGCGAGGAAATCGCTCACTGAGTCCGAGTACGACCGGCTCTGGCACGATGCGTGGCTTGTTACCAAGCGCCTTATCGCTGCAACCAGGGACTTGGCGCAAACAAACGGAGCGCAGTTCGTGCTGTTTACCGTACCGATGAAAATGCAGGTGGACGACGACCTGCGACGCAAGGTGGAACAGCTCCACCCGAACCTCAAGTTCGATATGGACAAGATCAATAGAGAACTCGGTCGATTTTGCCGGGACGAGGGCTTGCGGTGTTTGGACCTGCTGCCCGCATTTAGAAAGGCGTACGAGGAGGGGAGACGACCGCTCTACCATAGATTCGACGATCACTGGAACACGCGGGGCCATGAATTCGCAGCCGAGCTGGTTGCTGATTACCTGCAAAAGGAGATATTCAGACCAACGGCTTCATCGAGCGGTAAGGGTGCTTCTCAGGTTGAAGTTACCCCGCGGACGGGAGATCGGTAATGACTACTGCTACGGCGCTCGACCCTCACGGTCCCGCGGAAGGAGCCGGTCAGCCGGGGCGGCTGCCGGCAGGTCTCTCTGCGGCTCAGTGGCTCATCGTCGGTATTGCAGGAGTCATACTTGTCCTCGGTATCGGGTGGGAGGTGCCCAGCGAAAGGCGCATGGACGCCCTTCTTGGTAGAGGACAGCTATCCGAGCGGCAAAAGGAATTGCTGGTCTCTCTTCGAGAGGCATATTATGAGAAAGTGGATACCGAGACGGCGGAAATCGCTCGCAAGCTTTACCGCGGCGAACCCGTGGATTTCAAGAGTTTTGCTGCAGTTAAAGACCGCTCCATCCATGGACCGGTCTTCAGCGAGGACGAACGAATCGCAGGATTTCGAAGCTTTGTCCTTCACACCGCTGCCATGGACGAAGGGAAAGCGTACCAAGCCCTTGCGCGTATGCGGCCGGCCGATTGGGACTTCGATCCGAAGTTCTACAGCTACGGCGGAACTTACATATATCCGATCGGGGTGACAATCTTTCTTTTCAAACAAGCGGGCCTCATACATGTGACGAAGGATTTCAGCTATTACGTTGAGCATCCGCACCATGTGGCTCGTATGTACATGATCGGCCGCGGCTTCAACATAATCGCGTTCCTGGGAACACTCATCCTGATCGGTCTGCTGGGCAACGCAATTCGGGATCGCACAACCGGCGATCTGGGAATGCTGACATACGCTCTTTCCACCTTGCCGCTCGGCCAGACTCTTGTAAGCAAGCCGCATGTGTTTGCTGCGTTTTGGGTTATGCTCAGCATATTTTCTGCGGTTCGGTTTCTAGAAAGGCGTTCGTGGGGGCTGCTGGTGCTCAGTGCGGTCGCGGCCGGCGTTATCGTACTGTTTACGCTCCTGATCGATTCGCGTTCGGTCAGTGCGTCTCTTGGGCGAATCATCATTATCGGCGGAGTAATCGGACTGGTATTCCTGCTTTCCAATCCGTACTCGCTAATCAGTTACGACCTCTTTTACGTGAACCTAAAAATTGTTGGAAATCCCGATGGGTGGAATTATTACAACCTCTCACCCGTGAATTGGCTGGCATTTGCGCAGGAATTGCTCTTCCGAAGCTATAGTTTCCCCGCTGTGGCGTTCGCATTGGCCGGCCTGATCGCTGCGCTCATATGGGGCAACTCGGTTACGATTCGGCTCGCGGGCGGTCTGCTTGTGCTCCTTCTATTAGTCGGTATGTCTCCGACGTATTCTCGAATAACGGTGTTTGTAGGGCCGCTGGTATGTCTATTCGCGGGCTATGGGCTGAGTGTGACCGCCGCTCGTCTTTTCGCAGGCAGATCCGTCCTTCGGAAAGCCTTCCTAATTGCGATGTTCATGCCCGGGGCCCTTTTCGCAGGTCTCTTTGCAAGAGATGTGATCTTCGACGGCGCATGGTACGCTCCGACGGTCAAATGGATCGTGGAAGCACGCATCGGCCCTGGGACATCCATCGGCACGTTCGGATTGCCGGATCCCAACTTCACTATCCCGTTCCCGTTCCTCGATACTAAGCTGGTGAACCTCTACAAGTATGCAGACAAAGCGAACGCTCCGGATTATGTTGTTCTGGGCAATGCGGTCGGCTTTGACGATGAGGCGCTGTGGGCGCGGCATCCGTTGCGCGGCAGTTATGAATTGGCTCATGAACTCGGATATCGACCATCATACGATTGGTTTAGAGAGTGGCGAACGTTGGACGAAGCGCGAGTATCGGGGTGGGTCTACAAGCGCAAGGGGCTGTAACGTCCAGCAGTTTCGCCCGGTGACGTATGTCTTCATTGAAGTACAATATCGCTGCCAATTATGCCGGTCATATTTGGACCTCGATCATGGGGTTCGTTTTTGCTCCGCTCTACATCAAGTTCATGGGGGTGGAATCCTATGGGCTGGTCGGCCTCTCGGCGGCGCTGAGCGCACTATTCATGATTCTTGACCTGGGGCTCGGCGCAACGATCGTGCGCGAGAGCGCGCGACTGGCAACAGGTGATGACGCGGGAAAGCGTCTCGCTGACCTCGTGAGAACACTCGAACTTGTGTACGGGCTTGCCGCTGTCGCGATAGGGGTGAGTGTTGTATCGGCTTCCGGCTGGATCGCTCGGCACTGGGTTAACCCCGGACAGCTTTCAGAAGAGGTGGTGACGAACGCGCTTGTTATTATTGGCTTGTCGCTCGCTGCTCGATGGCCTTCGACTCTCTATTCCGGCGGCCTCATCGGTTTGCAGAAGCAGCTGCTCTTCAACGGCATCACTATGGTTGCCGCGACAATGAGAGGTGCAGGGTCGGTGGTGATTCTGTGGCTTGTGTCGCCGACCATAGGATCATTCCTCGTGTGGCGGCTCATCACTGACGTGTCGCAAACTCTGTGCACCGGATGGTGCTTGTGGAAAGCACTGCCCGGTCCCCACGGCCGGCCGAGATTCAGGAAGGAGGTGCTCGCCGCGTGCTGGAAGTTCTCAGCAGGAATGAGCGCCACGGGTATCTTCTTTGTCATCCTGAGTGAGATGGATAAGATCGTGTTGAGCGCCATGCTTCCTCTGGCTACGTTCGGCTATTACGCGTTCGCGTCGGTCGCTGCATCGACCCTTCTGGGGCTTGCATATCCGATCACAACCGCGGTATTTCCGCGACTGTCGCAGATAGAGGCGAGCGGAGACATAGAGCGGCTCCGAGAGACGTACCACTGGAGCGCACAGGTGTTGACCGTGGCGATAGCGCCTGCCGCAGCCGTCCTGGTGTTCTTCTCGCGGGAAGCCCTGCTGGCATGGACAGGTCAACCGGCAGCGGTCGAGAATGCAGCGCTTCTCGTGAGCATTCTTGCGGCGGGAACAGGCATATGCGGGATCTTGAGGCTGCCGCACGCTCTCCAGATGGCGCATGGTTGGACGTGGCTCGGCGCCGCAACGAACGGAATCTCGATCCTGATTGGTCTACCTTTGCTGGTCTGGCTCGCAGGCTGGTACGGAGCAGTGGGTGGGGCACTGGTATGGCCGATCGTGAATGTTGCCCAGATGGTCGTCTCGGTTAAGGTGATGCATCGACGCATTCTAACCGCGGAGCTTGGCCACTGGTGCGTCAGGGATGTCGGCATTCCATTGATGTCGGCGGTCTGCGTGGTAGGTGTCACAAGATTGTGGCTCTGGGAGCAGCCATCGCGCATGGGGAGCCTCATTGAGGTGACTGCTGTCCTGGGTTTCGCTCTGGCAGCCGCAGCGTGTGCTGCGCCCGACGTGCGTACATCGGTGAAGGAGGGGATTAAGGCACTCCTGCGGAGAAGGTAATATCAAAGGCGGGGTCCCTATGAATGCGCCATCTAACAAGTAATTTGAACAGGCCCGCCAGAGACGCCGGCATCACCATTATTGGGTGGGGGCGGGCCTCCGTGCCCGCCATTTCACTTGTTTGAAAGCGTACTGGTATCAGGCCGTCAGGGTGCCGCGCTGACTTTCGCGCTGCACGTCATACCCCCTTTGACTCTTTGGTCCGGGTTCATGAGTGCGAATTCCACCGTGTAGTCGGCGGGAACTTCGAGGGTGGCGTTCCTGCTGATCCACGGAATGCGAACCACCTTGGCAGGGTATTCCTTGTCGGGAACCGCATCGAAGACAACTGTGGCTCGATCACCCTCGCGTAATTTGACGAGTTCAAGCTCGTGGGCTTTGCATCGGACGAGCAAGCCGTCCATAGGGGCAACCTTCATAGCAACAAATCCGCGATTAAGCTCTGCGTTAACTGCGAAGTCCGGATGCATCCAAATGACCCTGCCTGAGATCGGTGCCTTGAGAAACGCTCGCTCAATAGGGATTGACTGGTCGGCGAATGATCGTTGGGCCTGCCATTCCAGCAAATCGAGATCCAGTTTGCGCCTGCCTTCCTGAAACTCAAGGTCTTTCTGAAGCTTTTCCAGTGCAGATTGCTTGGTATCAATAGAGTCCTTGATTCCCACAATCAATTTCCTTGCCTTAAAGACCGCACGCTCAAGGTTTTCGACAGCGTCGGCGCTTGCCATGCCCCGCGCGCGAAGCGCCTTAGCGTCTTCGAGGTTCTTGATGGCCTGATCGAGGGCTTGTTGCTGTAGCTTGAGGTCGATGTCCTCCAGCTTCTTAATGGCGACTTGAGTTTGGAGAACAGATTCTCGCAAGTTCTGGACCGCGGATGGATAAAGCACGTTCCGAACCTGTATCCTCGCTGCCCGATCAAGGTTGTACGTGGCAAGTATGTCGCCTTCTTTAACTTCATCGCCCTCTTTCACGAAGATCTCAGTTATCTCACCGTTGAAATAGATGCGAACGTCGCGTTGGTACACCGGAAAGCTCTTGCCTCTGAAAATGATTTCTGCGTCGGTCTTGACATCCGCAATCTGCGGCACAATGGCGGCTGCAGGGCTGGTTTTCGATGCGGCTTTTTTGGGAGCATGGGTGGCCATGACCAAGGCCGAAGCCGCAACAGCGATCAAGGCCGCCAGAATGATCCCCTGAGTCTTCGAGCGTGACCTCGATCTCTCTTCTTTCGCTCCCAATGAAGCCTCCGTCGCTGTAAAACGAGGAACAGCACGGTTCGCCTGACCGCCAACAAGAGATCGGCCCTGAAGGCCTCCCCAATTTGGTCAACAGCGGACCTGTGCAGAATTAATAATTAATTATACCGGCGTAGCCCCAAAAGTCAAGCCGTTATGCCGTTCCCTGGAGGCTTGGAGAGCTGCAAGGCGCTCCCATTGCTGTCCGGCGAGCCTTGCGCACCTTCAGCATTTTATGGTATGAGGATTTTGTAGGTGTATTTTGTGAGCGTGCTTTGAGCAATGGGCGGCCGTACCGCGCCATTGTGGTAGTTTGTTCTGAAGATCTTTGGCCGTGTATAGGAATTTTACACGGGGAGTCCACTCGATGACGCGGTTGGTCGCACTCGCGGCAGTATGTTTTGCCTTGTGTGTGTCGCTGTTAGCGGCCGGGCCCGCCTTTGCAGCCGAGCTGGATGTTCGAGGGGATGAGAGCGATCATGCGGCAAGTAGTGGGGGAGGCATCCTCGACCGAGCGAAAGACGGTTTTACGGACGCCGTTCGAAGTCTTTTGAATCCTCTTCCTGACCGTGAGGGTCCGTGTCCCGGCGGCCGTGAAGTGATCGATCGATTCGGTCGCAAA
>JAIWNO010000058.1 GCA_020216785.1 Desulfomonile sp. | reverse complement strand
TCGAGCAGGGCCGCCAGGCGGGCGCTGGAGGACACGCCGCTTTCAAGCGTCTGATGAACTTGAAGATTCCGAAGCTGGCTGCCATCAACGGTGCCGCGCTCGGCGGAGGGCTTGAGATATCGCTTTACTGCGATTACCGTACGGTCTCCAAAGCCGTGACGGCGATAGCGTTTCCTGAGTGCTTCCTCGGACTCATACCGGGCTGGGGCGGCTCGACGCTTACCCCGAGACTGATCGGGCCGGAGAAGGCCCTTGAGCTGATTGTGTACAACCCACTCAATCAGAATCGCATGATTGACGGCAGGAAAGCCTTCGAGATGGGAATCGCTGACCGCCTCTTCGATTCCGTGGAGTTCTTCGACGAATCGTTGGCCTTACTCGAAGACATTATTGAAGGCAAGGTGAAGATCGAGCGAAAGCCGCCGGATGTCTCGAAGCTCAAGAGCCTCGTGGATGCGGCCCGTTCATTTGTGGACTTTCGTATCCACGGCGCCGCGCCCGCGCCATATCGCGCGATCGAGCTTATCGAAGGCGCGTGCAATCTCGACAGAAGCCTGGAGGAATGCTTCGCGGATGAGGACAGGGCCCTGGGTGACCTGATAAAGGGCCGCCACTGCAAAGCTTCCATCTACAGCTTCGATCTGGTCCAGCGCCGCGCGAAGAAGCCCGCTGGACGGCCGGCCGATGTGAAGCCGCGCCCCGTCAAGAAGGTCGGGCTGATCGGCGCTGGTCTCATGGCTTCGCAACTGGCGGTGCTTTTTCTCAGGCGCCTCGGCGTTCCGGTGGTGATGAAGGACATCAAGCAGGAGTTCCTGGACAAGGGCGTAGGCTACGTGAAGTCGGAGCTTGCGAGCCAGGTCGCGCGGGGCAAGATGACCCAGGCGAAGGCCGACCACCTTGCGCACATCCTCATCCCGACGCTCGACTACGCGGACTTCAGCGACTGCGACTTCGTCATCGAAGCGGTGTTCGAGGAGATGCCCATCAAACAGCAGGTATTCGCGGAAGCTGAAGAGGTGATCTCCGACACCTGCATCCTAGCGACCAACACCTCCAGCCTCTCCATCACAGAAATGGCGTCAAGGTTGAAGCATCCTGAACGGGTGGTAGGCTTCCACTTCTTCAACCCGGTGGCGGTGCTGCCGCTTCTGGAGATCATCAAGGGCGAGAAGACCGATGACGTGACTCTGGCCACGGCATTCGAGGCTGCCAAAAAGCTTGGAAAGAGTGCGATCCTCGTGAAGGACTCGCCCGCGTTCCTGGTGAACCGTATCTTGACCCGATTCATGGGCGACTGCATGCAGATGGTTGACGAAGGTGCGACCTTCCAACAGATCGACGACGCGTGCCTCTCGCTTGGGCTTCCGATGGCGCCTTTTGATCTCTTGGCACTAGTGGGGCCCGCTGTCGGATACCACGTGGGAGAAACACTGCACCACGCATGGCCGGAGCGCTTCCCCGTCAATCAGCACATGAAGCAGATGGTGGACGCAAAAATCGGCTCAATCTACCAAATGGTCGGTGCAGAAAAGAAGGTGGATCCGCGGATCGAAGAAATCTGGAAAGACAAGGGTGACAAGGAATTCGTCAGGGAGGAGATTATCGATCGCCTCCTTACGAACATGACGTACGAGATCGACTTAATCCTGAAAGAGAAGGTCGTAGCCGACCCCAAAGACATCGACACCGCAATGCTCCTCGGCGCGGGCTGGCCGTTCTTTAACGGCGGCATCACCTTCTATCTCGATATCGAAGGCTATACGCCGAAGCACCTGCAAAAGGTATTCTACACCGGCATCTAGTAGATTGAGTGTACGTGTGTTGCACCAACATCCTGAGAGAAATGTGGCGCTGAACAAAGAACACGCCTTTGTAGTAGGGGCGGGTCTGAGACCCGCTCCTACCCGAGTCTGTCGCGGACGGAAATATGAACGTGACTCTGAATCGATCTACATGTACTCCTTGGGTCGATTCCAAAAACAAACCGGGAACCTATTTTATAATAGGTTCCCGGAATTGTGTCATAAATGAAAGAGTTGCTACTTCTTCTCTCCAGCAGCTTGGCCTCCGAACTTCCCTGAGAACGGCACCCGGATGGTCTTGCCTTTTTCGTCCTGGAAAGTCGCGGTTCCGGTCACGGTCACCGGGAATGAGAAGTCGGAGATCTCACTCCACCACTTCTGGGTGATCTGAGCTGGGTTCGTCTTCATGTTTTGGAGCTTCTGTGCGTTCTCCGCGCCTACACTCAGACTCAAAATCGTGGTGTGAGCCTCATTACTCGCGATAACGCGCACTTGGTTGCTCTTGCCCGCAGGGATCCACGAATCCTCGTACAGGGTTGCCGTGTTCACGTCGATGCCGTCAAAAGCGACGGTGAACTGCAACTCATCGAGCATGACAGGCTTCTTGCCTGGATTCTTGATGTTGAAGATGTAAGCGGTGTTGAGCGTGCTGCTGTAACCAACGCCTCCGGGCTTCTCTTCCTTTTTGTTCGGGTCGTCTTTGCTCGGCACCATGATTTTGGGTTGCAAGAAGAAGGGCTGAATAGTTGCCACTTCGACCCTCTCAAGACTGACGACCGGATTCTCATCCGAGAGAGCGGGTAGGGCAGTGAACATCAGCGTTACCAGGGAAACCGTCAGAAAAGTCAATACCCTCTTCATATTCCCCTCCTTTGTGCTTGGGGGCTTATGCAAGCCATCGTTTGCGCCGTTTGTAGTGTTTTACCTCGCGGAAACTCTTCCTTCCCCCGACGTCGGTAAGTCCGAGGTAGAAGTCCCTTATGTCAGGGTTTTCTTTAAGCTTTTCTGATGAGTCGTCCATCACGATCCGTCCGTTTTCCATGACGTACGCGTGTGGGGCAACCGTGAGAGCCAGTTTGACATTTTGCTCCACGAGGAGAATCGGGATTTTCTCCTCACGGTTGAGTCGCTGGATAATCTCGAAGATCTCCTTAATCAGCAGCGGGGCCAGTCCCATCGAGGGCTCGTCCAGGAGCATCAGTTTGGGTTGCGCCATCATCGCGCGGCCGATCACGCACATTTGCTGCTCGCCGCCGCTGATGAACCCGGCCATCACATTTCTGCGCTCTCGGAGACGCGGGAAATAGTGATACACCATATCCAGGCGTTCCTTGAGCCCGCTCGGACGAAGGTGGGCCCCCACTACGAGGTTTTCTTCCACTGTGAGGTGCTCGAACACACGGCGTCCCTCGATGATCTGGAAGATTCCCCGTTTGGCAATCTGTTCCGCTTCCAGCCTGTGAATGCGCTCCCCGAGGAACTCGATGCCGCCGTCGGTGACTTCACCGTCCTCATGCTTGAGGAGGCCGGAGATGGCCTTGAGCGTCGTGCTCTTGCCTGCTCCGTTGGCTCCGAGCAGCGCGACGATACCACCGGCCGGCACTTCGATGGAGACACCCTTGAGGACGAGGATCACTTCGTGATACCGGACCTCGATATTGTTGATCTTCAAGATCGCTTCATTTCCATTTCCAGCCACAACCATCTCCTTTTGCGCCGGATCCCACCCGGCCAGCAATGGTCGATGAAGGGGGCGCGCGCCGATTGCCCCGCCCCCGGAATTGCTACCAACCTAGCCAGCTCGCCCACTTATCCGGGAACTTTGCTTTCATGTCGATCTTCTGAAAGAGAACGATCTTGCCGTCTTTGATCGTGTAGAGCATTGCCTCGCTGCTTGGGCGATGATCGGTGTCGGTGAACGTGACAGGCGGTCGTCCGAGGGCACCCTTGACGCCATAGGGCTGCCAATCCCTAAAGGTTTCAAATGCCTCCTTGATCCGCGGACCAGCTGGCTTGGCAGTGATCGGCTCTTTCTTGTCCGCAATTGCAAGAGCGTCCCGGATCATGCCGAACTTCACCCATGCCTGGACGGTCCGGATATCGCGCTTTTCTTGCGGCACACCGGGATTGATCTTCTTGGTGTATTCCACAACCTCTTTCATCATCGGGACGTCCATACCGTAGAACGCGCAGGCCGCGGCGCCGATGACGCCTTCACCCGCTTTGCCGGTCATGCGGACCAGGTTCTGATCGAACCCCCAGTTGTTGACGATATGGTCCGCTTCAAGCTTGAGACCGTATGCGTCCTTGACGGCAGTGGCTACGGACATGGTGGTGTTGCCGTGCCAGATGACCGTAGGATTTTCCTTCTTTGCTCCCAGAACCTGGCTTTTTGCGTCCAAGGCCACGAGCGAGACGTCCTGATCCGCTCCCACCTCGATGCCGAGAATGGCAGCCTGGTCTTTGATCGCTTTGATCGGCGCGCTTGCATAGGGTGAAGCAAACATATAGAAGCAGACCAGTTTAGGCTTCTGGCCGGATTCACGCGCTTGCTTCCACTTGTCGCTCTTTTTCCACACTTCCTCGTACCAGACGGTGAGCGCGGCCCTCGCATTGGTGGAATAGTCGGTCCCGTAGACGAAGTTGTAGGGGGTTTTCTTGGGATCGCAGAGGTGCCCGGAGAACGAGTCCGAGAGAGCCACCATCTGGTCCTTGTTGATCGTCGGAGAGAGCGCTTCGGTGTCGCCGGTACCCCACTGGCTCAACATCGCGATCTTGTCGTAGTCTCTGAAACGTTTGTAGATCGTGATCGCCTCGGGCACTCTGTATCCATAGTCATACAGGAGCAGTTGCAGCTTCTTCCCGTTAATCCCGCCGTGCTCATTGATGTAGGCGACGCATTCCCTGATGCCGAGGGCCATGTCCTTGCCCACGTCGGATGTGGCGCCGGTCAGGTCGTTGATGGAGCCGACTTTGATCATGCCTTGTGCAAACACTACTGGGGTGCACAGCAGAACGAAGCCCAGGCCCAACAGGATGATCCTCTTAATCATATCAAACCTCCCTCTTTGTGGTTGTGAAGTGGGACAAGACGGGACATGATCCGCGGCTACACATTATGATCATCACCTCCCTTCCGGTTACCGCGATCACTTACGCTCCCTTGCCTGTGTACGAGAAGGGCCAAAGGTTGAAGTAGTTCTTCAACTGCCAGTACCTGTATGCCAAGCCGTTCGGTTCGTATATGAGAAAGAACATAATCGCCAGACCGAATGCCGACTCTTTGAAGAATATGATCTTCGTGGTAATGAACCCCAGCTCAGGATAAGACTCCATGAGAATTCCGCTCAGTCCGAGGACCCCCATCTCAAGCAACTTGAATACCAGCACCACGAACGCTGACCCGAATACGAGCCCTTGTATGCTCCCTACGCCTCCGATGAGAATGATTCCCACCCACAAGAGAGAATAGAACCACTCATAGTGCTCGGGACTCACGAAAGAGAGGGCCGTAATGTAGAATGAGCCCGCTATCCCCGCAAAGAACCCCGCCACGAAGAAGGCTAAAAGTTTGTACAAGACGATGTTGACACCGATGGTTTCGGCAGCGATATCGTTGTCGCGGATCGCCACCCACGCCCTTCCGATCTTGGCACGGACCATGTTGCCCATGGCAAGCAGACATATGGCAACGAGCACCAGTGAGAAATAGTATATTTTCTCATCGCTGTCGATAACCCAAGGCCCCAGCTTGATCGTGCCGGGCGGAAGAGAGAAGTAATGCCCCCTCCCACCGATTTGGCTCACGTACTGCGTAATCACCAGAGGAACAGTGATCCACTGCGCGGCCATGGTCGTCATGATGAGGTAGAACCCCTTGACTCGAGCGGAGGGCAACCCGAAGAGCACCGACCAAAGACCTGCAAGAATTCCGGCACACACCATGCTGATCGGATACGCAAGTCCCCAATCCAAGATGAATTGGGGCCACGGAATGAACAGAATCATCATCGAACTGCAATACGCTCCCACTGCGACAAACGCCGCATGGCCCAGCGTGATCTGACCGCAGTATCCAATAAGGAGTTGTACGCCCAAGGCCGCGAGAATATAGTAGTTGATGGTATACGCAACGCTTACCCACTCCCCGCTCACTAGATAAGGAAGTGCGAGGAGGAGAATCACCATGACGATCATCTTCCCCTTGATAAAAGGGGTGCGCCACCACTTCTGTTCATCCCGATACGACTCGTGGTAAGTACCGCAAGGAAGGTAACTGCTCATCGACTACACCCTTTCTATCCGTTCCCAACCCCAAAGGCCGAAGGGTTTGAAAAGCAGGAAGAAGACCATGAAAACGAACGGTGCGATCTCCTTGATCCCGCCCGGGAAGTACTGGTCCAGGTAGCCGCCGGAGAGATTCTGAAGAATCCCGATCACGATGCCGCCCACTATCGCACCCGGAATGGAGTTTAACCCCCCAAAGACCACAACGGGGAGCACCAAGAGCCCCAGAAGACTTACCGAGTAGTTCAATCCATTGATGTTCCCCAGAAGCGTGCCCCCCACTCCCGCGGCCATGAAAGCAATGGCCCAAGCGAGCGCATAGACGAACTTCGCGCTCACTCCCAACGACAGAGCGGCCATTTCGTCATCAGCGCACGCCTGCATGGAAAGACCCCATCGGGTGTATTTGAAGAAGCTTACGAAAACCACCATCAGGATAATGGAGGCAATAAAGCTCCAGAAATAAACCTGTCCGATCGCTACGCCCCACACCTCGAACGGCTCAATGGGGAAGACCCGCGGGAGAAAGACCTGCGTATCAGTATCCCAAACGATGAAAACCATACCTTTGAAAAAGAAAGAAAGCCCCACGGTCACCATGATCACGGCGAGGATCGGCTCGCCGATCATCTTGCGCAAGAAGAGCCGTTCGGTAATGAGGCCGAGACAGAGTCCGACGAAGAGCGTTCCCAGCAATGAGAGCAGGAACGCCGACTCAATGGACATCATGGTCTGGAAGCGAATGTAGAGCGACAGGCACACATACCCGCCAATCATGGTCAGTTCGCCCATGGCCAGATTGAGCACCCCGGAGCACTTGTAGATGAGGACCCATCCCAAGGCCACCAGGGCGTAGATCGACCCGAGCATCACGCCGGTCACCAGCAGTTGCAGGAATAACTCCATCTACTTGCCTCCATGCTGCGGCACATCCTCGATCCTGATGTCCTGTTTGATCTGTGCGACCCGGCCGTCCTCGTAGGTAATGGTCGTTTCCATGTGGAGCATGTCTTTGCCGCCGTACAAAGCGTCGATGATGTCCTTGTACCGATTCTCCACAAAAGCCCTACGGATCTTGCGCGTTCGCGTCAGCTCGTCGTCGTCTGCGTCGAATTCCTTGTACAGATTGGCAAATCTCCGGATGCGCGCCGGTTCGGGCAGCGTTTTGTTCACCTCCATGATCGGCTTCTTGACCAGTTCGTAAACTCTTGGGTCTTGTGACAGCTCCGGATAGCTCGTGTACGCGATTCCTTGATCTTCTGCCCACTTGCCGACCGTCTTGTAGTCGATGCAGATGATCGCGGTGACGTAGTCCCGCTGGTGACCGACTACAAGAGCATCCTTGAGATACGGGCTGTACTTGAGCCTCGCCTCCAGGAACTGGGGTGAGGATTTGCTCCCGTCGCTCAAGATCATGATGTCTTTGGTGCGGTCGAAGACCACCAGGTGGCCGTCTTCGTCAATGAAACCGGTGTCGCCCGAGTAGAGCCAGCCGTCTTTAAGTGTCTTGGCGGTCTCTTCGGGCATCTTGTAGTAGCCGAGGAATACTGAGGGACTCTTGGAGATTATTTCGCCGCTCTCAGTGATCTTCACTTCCGTTTCAGGAATCGGGCGGCCTACGGTGTCGAACTTGATATCGTCATCCCGATGGACCACGGAGATGCCGGCGATCTCCGTCTGGCCGTAGATCTGCTTCAGGTTCACACCGATGGAATGGAAGAACCGGAAATGGTCCGGCCCCATCGCCGCGCCGCCGGTGTACGCATGACGGACCCTGCTCAGACCGAGATGGTCCCGGATCTTGGCAAAGCATGCCAGGTCGGCCAACCACCGGAGGAATTTCCAGTATACCGGTATCGGCTTCTTGGCGAATTTCAAGTCCGCAGTGTGGTACCCGATCTTGAATGCAATGTCGAATATCTTTCGTTTGATCCACGTTGCGTCAAGATGCTTTACCTGGACCTCGCGTGTGTACTGCTCATAAAGCCGCGGAGGAGCGAACATCACATGCGGGCCGATTTCTCTCACATTCGCTTGCGCGGTCTCCGGCTCTTCGGGGAAGTTGATGGTGAAGCCAACCTGCAAGCCCGCTGAGATGGACATCATCTGCTCGCCGATCCACGCGAACGGGAGGTACGAGACGAAGTCGTCCGAGGGCCGGCAGGGATCCACAGTCATGAGGTTACGGCCCATGGTGAGCATATTGTAGTGGGTCAGCAGGGCGCCTTTCGGCTTCGCCGTGGTTCCGGAGGTATAGAACAGCAGGCATACGTCATCGCCCTTGCCGGCGTTGACCGATTCCTTGAACAGATTAGGGTTTTCTTTTTCTTTTTCGCGACCGAGCTGCATCACCTCGTCGAGGCTGATGAGCATCGGGTCCGAGTAGTGCCGCATCCCCTTGGGGTCGTCCCAGATTATTTTCTGGAGCTTAGGGCACCGTTCCCGGATGGCGAGGGCTTTGTCCACTTCCTCCTGACCTTCGGCAACATAGAATTTCGCGTCCGAGTGGTCGACGATATACTGGACTTCTTCCATAAGGCAGTCCTGAAAGAGCCACGCGGCGATGCCTCCCCCGCACATGGCGGCCATTTCGGTCCAGAGGGCCTCAGGGCGGTTGTCTCCGATCATGATGACCTTGTCGCCCCGCTCAAGTCCCAAGCTCATGAGGCCAAGAGTAATGTACTTGACGTTTTCCAAGTACTTAGCCCATGTGACGGGCCGCCAGATTCCGTATTCCTTCTCCCGCATGGCCACTTTGCCGGAACCGAACTTCTCGGCCTGCCGGAGAAGAAGTTTGGGCAGCGTCAAGTCCTTGGTGATCGAGATTTCTTTGAAATAGGATAACTCATCTGCGGCTGACATACAGATCCTCCACCTCACCGAGATAGGCCTTGATGACCTCGGGATCCTCCTGGATTTCCTGCGGTGTGCCTTCGGCGATTTTCACTCCGAAGTTCAGGCACATTACGCGGTCGGAAAGGTCCATGACCACGCCCATGTCGTGTTCCACGAGGACGCAGGTGACGTTCCATCGCTCGTCCTCGTTGATGTCAAGGATGAACCTGGCCATATCCTCGACCTCTTCGAGATTGAGGCCCGCCAGGGGTTCATCCAGGAGAATGATCTCGGGTTGGAGGGCGAGGGCCCGCGCCAGCTCGATACGCTTCTGCAGGCCATAGGGAAGCATTCCGGTAACTTCGTGGCGGACTGCTTCGATTTCCAGCAGGTCAATAATTTCCTCTTCGATAAATCTCCTGGCTTCAATCTCTTCCCTGCTGGTTTTACCCCAATAAATGCTTGAGCTAAGCATGCCGGAATTCAGGCGCATGTGTCTTCCCAGTCGGATATTGTCCAAGACTGTCATGCCGCTGAAAAGCTCGATTTTTTGGAAGGTGCGGGAGATCCCCAGCTCCGCACGCCTGTGCGGCGACAGGGTGTGAATCGGTTTACCCTTAAAGAAGAGGCTTCCTTTCTGAGGATGGTACAGCCCATTGATACAGTTCATCATGCACGTCTTGCCCGCCCCGTTCGGCCCGATGATGGAGAAGATCTCTCCTTTCATCACCTGGAAGCTTACATTGGTTAGAGCAGCGACCCCGTGGAACGACAGAAAGACATTCTTGGCCTCTAGCAAGATTTCCGACATTCAGTGTCCCCTTCTGTGCAATGTGCCACATGAGTGGAGCCCAACGGCTTTATCGCTACATTTTCAACTTGTTGGCAATGGGCTGAGGAAAGAAGATCCAGCCTCGAGATTAGCTCTCTTGCTGACAAACGACGTGTGTAAGTAACCATAGCAGCTATGAGTCGCCAGGTCAACCCTTAACCCTGTCGGGTCCGTCGCCGATTCGGCGCGAAGTAGCTGAAGAAGGGCGGGTACCCGGTGCCGAGAGGCGAGCGGCCGTACTACA
>JAIWNO010000057.1 GCA_020216785.1 Desulfomonile sp. | reverse complement strand
GCACGAACAAGGCCACTGAGGAGACACCTACACTCGACCAATCTCCGAAATCGGAACGGTCACTGCCTCTCCCGGCCCGCCGCAACAGCCTTAAGTCTCGCGTCTTGAATTGGAGAACACTGTCCACCCACTACGTTGCCTATCATGGATAAACCCAAGTTGAAAAGTCAAGACGAAAAATGGTATAGAGGATCGGGCTTGTGAAGCACATCCCTTTTCCCCCTTTTTGGAATCCCCATCCTGGACGATGGGACAGACCGGTTCGGTGATATCGGATCCGCGTGGACTCACGACGACGGCGTTTGGGCAACGCCGCGGCGTTCCGGCGTGATCCATCCGAATCCCCTGATTTGGAGTGAATCAGTATGGGCGAAGAAAACATCCTGCTCACCGAATTGAAGGACGGGGTGATGATCGTCACCATCAACCGCCCCGACGCTCTGAATTGCTTCAACATGGATCTCTTAAAGCGCTTTGGCGAAGTGCTCTCAGAGATCGCCTTCGACCCTCGGGTCAAGGTTGTGGTGGTTACCGGCTCCACCGACGGAAAGAATGCCTTCAGCACCGGCGCGGACCTCAAGGAACGGGCCGGAATGACTCCCGATCAGGTCCGGCTTTACATCCAGACCATCAGGAATTTGTTTACTTCGGTGGAAGAGCTTCCCAAGCCAGTCATTGCCGCGGTGAACGGGTACGCGTTCGGCGGCGGGCTGGAGCTTGCGCTTGCGTGCGACATTCGTCTCGCTGCAAGCACCGCAATCGTCGGACTCACCGAGACCAGCCTCGCGGTCATTCCAGGCGCGGGCGGTACCCAACGCCTGCCCAGAGTCGTCGGCATTGCCCGAGCCAAGGAAATGATCTACCGCGCAAGGCGGATCACAGCCCGGGAAGGTCTTGAATATGGTTTGTTTCTCGAGGTGCTCGAACCGGATCGACTCATCGATCGGGCACTGGAGATGGCCGGCGAGATAGCGCAAAATGGCCCGGTCGCGCTTGCGCAGGCAAAATACGCGATCAACAAAGGAATTGAGGTGAGCCTGCCGGTCGGGCTTGCAATCGAGTCCAACGCGTACGCCGTCACAATCCCCACAAAGGACAGGATCGAAGGCTTGACCGCCTTCAGAGAAAAAAGGAAACCGGTCTACACGGGAGAATGAGGAGGAAGACCCGCATGTCGCACCATGAGTTGAGTTACCCCAAGAAAGTTCAGGTCAACGACATTACGGTTCGGGACGGCTTTCAGCACGAAGAGATCTTTATCCCCACAGACGCCAAGCTCTACTATGCTGAAGAGCTGATATTGTGCGGGATCAGGCACGTCGAAGTGACCAATTTCGGCAACCCCGCGCTCATGCCACAATTCAAGGATGCGGATGAAGTCATGAAGCGGTTGAGAGACTCGAAGCGGCTCTCCCGCGCCGGGATCAACTGGAATGACATCACCCTCACCGTGATCACCATTCGAGAGCGCTCGGTCGATCGCGCCATCGCTGCGCGCAAGGAAGGGTGGGGACCTGACCGGATTCTCATGATGGTGTCCACGGACGAAGAACACCACTTCGCCAATTCCGGGACAACGCTGCCCGATTACTGGGCCGAAGCCAAACGCTGTATTGAAAAGGCGAAAGATGTGGGCATCAAGATGTGTGGCACGGTTTCCACTATCTGGGGATCGCCCATATCCGGCCCCACCCAACTCGAAGAAGCGGTGGAATTTACCAAGCGGTGGTTGGAGATCGGTGCGGCCGACATCGAGCACGCTGATCACGACGGCAGCGCACCGCCCAATCAGGTCTACAAGTACTTCTCAATGATCATGTCTGAATTGCCTGACCCGAGCCTTCATATCGCGCACTTTCACGTGACTCGAGGCTGGGGAACCGCCAACGTCCTTGCCGCGCTCCAGGCGGGCATCGAGATCTTCGAGGGCACCCTTGGCGGCCTTGGCGGTCAGCCCGCCAACTTCATCGACCGGGTCCCTGTAGGCGGTACCGGCGAGTATTACTATATCGATCCCAACGTGGTGGGCCTTCAGAATATCGAAGACATGGTGGTCATGATGGACGAGATGGGGATCGAAACCGGAATCGACGTTGATCGGTTGCTCAATCTGGGTAAATTGATGGAGAAGACGATCGGGAGGCGTTTACGGTCCGAGGCGATCCTTAACCGTAGGATCCCGAAGACCCCGAGAGAGGAGTATAAGCGAAAGGGGCTCGTCGCCCTCAAGCAGAAGCTCGGCGAAGCGCCGGGCCAGAAGTTCCCGGCTGACTGGCCTGAGAAATCCGGCTACAAGCTGCCGTCGAAATAGGTATGCAACGTCTGCGGCACTGACCGCAGTCTTTTGTCATAGCGACTCCATAAGTCTGCGGCCGTTTTGGGCTGCCCAACGCAAAACAGTCACGACACCAACCCATCGCACAGGAGGTCGGATCATGCCCCCACTTTGGGTTCCTTCAGAAGAACGGGTCCGGAATGCCAACATCACCCGTTTCATCGCCTATGTAAACGAGCGCTACTCAATGAACATCGACGGGTTTCCCGCGCTCTACCAGTGGTCCATCGACAAGCGCGAGGAGTTCTGGCCTGCGGTGTGGGAGTTCTGCAATGTCATAGCCTCCAAGTCGTACGACAAGGTACTCGAGGATTCTCCCGCAATGATGGGCGCCAAGTGGTTCATCGGCTCCAAGCTCAATTTCGCCGAAAACCTCCTGCGTTACCGGGACGATCAGGATGCGCTGATCTTTAAGGGAGAAGGGCAGCCGACCGTGCGTATGACCTACGCGCAGCTTTACGACGAGGTGGCCCGAATGGCCAAGGCCCTCCGGAACGCGGGCGTTAAGACCGGTGACCGCGTTGCGGGCTATGTTCCCAACATGATCGAGTCGGTGGTAGGCATGCTGGCCGCTGCAAGCATCGGAGCGATCTGGTCTTCATGCTCCCCTGACTTCGGTATCAAGGGCGTGCTCGACCGGTTCGGGCAGATCGAGCCAAAAATCCTGTTCACCGCCAATGGGTATTTTTACAATGGCAAGGCCCACGACTGCCTGGGCAAGATCACCGGAATTCTTCAGCAACTCCCCTCAATCGAACAGGTGGTGGTCATCCCTTACACCGAAAAGGACCCTGACATCAGCTCCGTCCCGAACGGAGTGCATTATCGGGATTTCATCTCCAAGGAGACCGGCCTCGAAATTACATTCGAGCAGCTGCCATTCGATCATCCGCTGTACATTATGTATTCTTCGGGAACCACCGGATTGCCCAAATGCATGGTCCACGGCGCCGGCGGAACACTCCTGCAGCATCTGAAGGAACTCGTGCTCCACGCGGATCTCAAGCGGGAGGACAAGATCTACTACTTCACCACGTGCGGCTGGATGATGTGGAACTGGCTGGTCAGTTCGTTGGCGGTCGGCGCTTCGATCATTTTGTACGACGGCTCGCCTTTCTATCCGGATGCAGGCGCGATATTCCAGCTTGCTCAAGATGAGAAGATGACCATCTTCGGGACGAGTGCTCGTTACATCGCCGGGGTCGAGAAAGCCGGAGTCAAGCCCGGCGTGCAGTACGATCTGTCCAGCCTCAAGACCATGTGCTCGACCGGGTCGCCTCTGTCGGAAGAGAGTTTCCGTTTCGTATACCGCGAGGTGAAACAGGACCTCGATTTGGCATCCATTTCCGGCGGGACGGACATCATTTCGTGCTTTGCTCTTGGTTGTCCGATCCTGCCGGTTTACGAGGGCGAACTCCAATGCCGCGGGCTCGGCATGAAGGTGGAAGCCTGGGACTCAAACGGCAAACCGGTGATCGGAGAACAGGGCGAACTCGTTTGCACCGCGTCGTTTCCGTCCATGCCGATCTACTTCTGGAACGACCCGGACGGCAAGAAATACAAGGCCGCGTATTTCGAGGTGTACCCGAACGTATGGACCCACGGTGACTTTGTTGAGATTACCGAGCACGGAGGAGTGAAGATCTACGGCCGCTCCGATGCAACCCTTAACCCTTCGGGAGTGCGCATCGGTACGGCGGAAATCTACCGTGTCGTGGAATCCATGGACGAGATTGCCGACAGCATCGTAGTTGGGCAGAACTATGAAAACGACGTGCGGGTGATCCTGTTTGTGAAGCCGCGCGATGGAGTGGAGCTTACGGAGGAACTCAAGAATAAGATCAAGAAGAACATACGCGAGAACACCAGCCCGCGGCATGTGCCCGCGTTCATTTTGCCGGTGAAGGAGGTGCCGGTGACACTCAACGGCAAGAAAGTTGAGATTGCGGTTCGCAATGTGTTGGAAGGTAAACCGGTAACGAATAAGGATGCTCTTGCCAATCCGCAGGCGCTGGACCAGTTCGTGGATATCCCTGAACTGAGGGCCTAGTTCAGGCCCCGTTCGATAAGCGATAAGTGAGCAATACTGGCGCATTTGCCCGCCGTCATGCCCTTCCCGCGAGGAGCGGATACCTTTTCCGGCGATAGAGGCATGACGGCTGCGGCTTAGTGATTGGCAGCAAGTTTACATAGCGGCGATCGAGGGGGTGGCCATGAAATATCCTGATGTTGGGTTTGAATCGTTCTTCACCTGGATGAACCGGCCGCGAATCATGTATGCGCCTGGTGTGCGCAAGGAGATTGCCTTTGAGCTAAGCGAGCTGGGGGCGAGCAAGCCGGTGCTGGTCACCGACAAGGGGCTGATCGCCGCCGGCGTGGCCGAAATGGTCGCCCGTGAGATCCGAGAATCCGATCTTGAGCTGGCGGGCATCTTCGACAATATCGTCCAAGACGCGCGTCTGGAAAACATCAACGAGGGCGCCGAATTCTATCGGTCGGTCGCTGCGGACTCAATGGTGGTAGTCGGCGGAGGAAGCGTCATGGACACCGCCAAGGCGATCAATATCATGATCGGCGAAGATGTTGACGACTTCAGACCCTTGGCGGAACAGGCAGCTTTGTGGTCAGGAGTGAAGGCGCTTCCACCGCATGTAGTATTTCCCACCACCGCGGGCACGGGCAGCGAGGTTACTACTGCACTGGTCGTCCTCGATACGGAAGCCCGCGTCAAGCTCCAAATCACACACCCCATCAACGCGGACCTTGCGATGCTCGATCCTGAGCTCACAGTGTCGCTGCCTCCGAAAGTCACCGCATTCACGGGGATGGACGCGCTCACCCATGCTGTGGAAGGGGTGACGTCAACCGGAGCGGAACCGATTGCGGACGCGCTTGGTCTGCACGCGATTCGGCTGATCTTCAAATACCTCCCCATCGCGGTGAAAGACCCCGACAACATAACCGCTCGAGGATGCATGTTGATCGCGAGCACGCTTGCCGGGATGTGTTTCGGCAACACCATGACGGGCGGAGTCCATGCGACCGCCCATGCGCTGGGAGCACACTACGGCATTCCTCACGGCCTCGCGAACGGGATCATGCTGCCTGTCGTGATGGCGTACAATCTCGAAGAAGCCGCTGAGCGGTACATGTTGGTGGCAGATGCCATGGGGATTGCCGTGGACGGAATGGACCCGATGGAAGCGGCCCAATGCGCGGTTCAAGCGGTGAAGGATCTCAAGGAGGAAATCGGCCTCTCCGAGACCCTGAAGGACTTTGGCGTCTCCGACGATCCGGCCGTGCTCCGGGAGACGGTGGAACTTGCCGCGTCCGATTCTCAGATCAGTTACAATCCGAGATACCTGGAAGAAGACGATCTGCTGAGCCTCTATCTCAAAGCCCGGTGACCACGGTCGCCAGAGGAGAATATCTTATGGAATACTGGAAGGATGAGACAGAGCCGATTACCGCTTTCTTAAAACTCTTCGAGGAAGCAAAGAAGGATGAAGAGCTTTCAAGCGGCTTGAAGAAGGTTAACCAGCTCATCTGGTTCGACTACACGGAAGACGGCCCGAACTGCTCGTTTCACATCGACTGTCGAGGCGGAAAGATCGAATCGGGCGCCGGCAAACCTTCAGAGACTCCCGACCTGATCATGAGCCTCTCCGCGGATGACGCGCACCGCTCATGGTCGAACAAACTCAATCCGGTTATGGCTATCACCAGAAGAAAAATCCGCGTAAAGGGCTCCGCGACCGGTCTGCTCAAGCTCGCTCCCAAGCTGAAAAAGGTCGCGACGATCTACGAAGGCGTCCTCAGAGACCTCGGGTGGCAGGACAAAATCCTCAAATAATCTGCGGAGGCCCCAACCATGCACGGCAATACCGGGACCATCATCGGCGTGGATCTCTCCGAAGGCCGCGTTGACAAGATCAACCCACCCGAAGAGTGGTATCTCTGTTATGTCGGCGGAAGCGGTCTTGCGGCCAAGTACTTCTGGGAACGGGGAGACTTGGAAGCAGATCCGCTGTCACCCGAGGCGATGCTGCTGTTCATGAACGGTCCGTTTGCGGGCCTCAAGCTCTCCGGCGCAAGCAGAAGCAGCGTTGGAGGTCGATCTCCCTTGACAGGTCACTGGGGCGACTCGTCCTGTGGCGGCTATTTCGCTCCTGAGCTTCGATATGCAGGATACGACGGAATAGTCATTACCGGCCGAGCGGACAAACCGTCGCTCATTCTCATCGAAGACGAACGGGCTTCAATTGAGGACGCGTCGGACTTCTGGGGCCTCGGAATCGGTGAGACCAACCGTGGCCTTAAGGAGCGCTACGGCAAGAACCACCGCACCCTCGTGATCGGTCCTGCGGGCGAAAACCTTGTGAAGTACGCGGCGATCCTGAATGAAGGGCACCATGCATTCGGTCGTGCGGGATTCGGCGCGGTGATGGGTTCCAAGAACCTCAAGGGGATTGTGGTGAGGGCAACGCGCAAGGAGATGGCCATCGCGCATCCCGAGCGCTTCGCCGAGCTGCGCGGGGACCTCAACCTCCGGATCAAGGACGCGCTTGCCTCGTCCGTCATGCGGGAGAACGGCACCGCGGCCAATTTGGAAGGCGGCGCATTCTCCGGTGACGTGCCGATCAGGAATTTCACCTCCAATTTTTGGGAGGAGATGGGAGAAGCGCTGGCCGGCAGCACCCTGACCGAGAAATATCTTACGCGCCGGTGGCAGTGCGCGTACTGCACGGTGCGGTGCAAGCGAGTTGTTGAGGTCCCTGACGGTCCCTTCGCGATTCCTGAAGGCCCCGGCCCGGAGTATGAGACTATCGTTTCCTTCGGCGCCATGATAGGGTCTATGGACCTCGCGGCCGCGTGCAAAGCAGGGCGGCTGTGCAACGATTTCGGGATGGACACCATCAGCGCGGGTGGTACGATTGCGTGGGCAATGGAAGCATTCGAGCGCGGCGACCTGACTCCCGAGAACACCGGCGGGGTGGAGCTTCGCTGGGGCGACATGGCAACTGTGGTCGAAATTGTGCTGCCCGCAATAGCTTTGCGTAAAGGCAAGCTGGGCGAGCTGCTCTCGGAGGGAAGCATCGCGTCGGCCCGCAGAATCGGCAAAGGCTCCCTTGCGTACACCTGCCACAGCAAGGGGCTGGAAGCGCCCATGCATGACCCTCGAGGAGGCGGCCACGGCCTCGCCCTGACCTACGCGATGAGCCCGCGCGGCGCGTGCCACGTCGCAGACCCGATGCTCTTTATTGAGATGGGGGCCTGCTACTACCCTGAGATCGGCCTGGAATACGAGCTTGAGCCCAAGACAGACGAAAATAAGCCCGAGTCCGCTGTTATAAGCATTGCACTGGGAGCGATCGAGAACAGCGCGTGTTTCTGTCAGTTCGCGGACAGAGAGGTTACCATTCCGGATTGGGTTGAGCTGTTCAACACCGTCGCGGGCTACGGCTGGGACGCCGATGAGATGATGCGCACAGGGAGACGGATCTTCCACCTCAAGCGACTGATCAACTATCGGTTCGGACTCACAGCCGAGGATGACGACCTTACGCCAAGAATGCTGGAGCCAGCGCGAGATGGAGAGCCGGAGGGGATCGAAATCAATTTCTCCGGTATGAAGGCGAAATTCTACGAGCTAATGGGCATGGACCCGGAGAAGGGGATCGCGCTACCGGAAACTCTCCAACAACATGGAATGACAGGAGAATCGTCCCGCGTCTGGTAGGAGGAGACTGGTGCGCATTACGGTGAAACCTGCCGGCATCATCAAGAGGTTCTTCACCGAACAGGAGATGGATGTGCCTCCAGGGGTTACCTCACGCGCGCTGATAAGTCGGTTGCAGATTCCTCCAGAACTCAAAATGATCTCCCTGGTCAACGGGAAGACACGCAAACTTGACGATCCATTGGAAGAGGGCGATGAAGTGCGGCTGGTGACGCTGCTTACGGGAGGGTAGTGGGAACCGCATCGAAGCGCGCTGCATTGCTGGTTTAAGGGCCGGCCCCTACCAAGGGATTTTCGCGCCTGTATCGAATGTAGGCATCCGACGGGTCGGGGATTGCCAAACTACCCGACATCTTACTCCGGCACCTATGCCGCCCCCTCCCTTTCCCACCAGCAAACCAACGCAATAAGGGTCCAAATCTCACGATTGTTGTCTTTCCGACCTCGAAAATGGTCCTCCAGGAGGCTGCGGCAGTATGCTTCGCTCAGAAAGCCAATCTCCCTGATTCGTCGCTCTGAAAGGATGTCGAGGACGAATTCTCGCAGCCCTTTCTTGAGCCAAACCGGCAGCGGCGGCGTGAACCCCTTTTTCTTGCCTCTGCGGATCGATGAAGGCAGAAGGCTTCGGGCCGCGTTTCTCAGCAAGACCTTGGTCTGAAGTCCTTTTGTCTTGAGCCTCGGCGACAGGAGCGTGACGTATTCGACTAGTTCATAGTCCAGCAGCGGGACGCGCGCCTCGAGTGAGTTGGCCATAGTCATGCGATCGACCTTGACGAGGTTGTCGTCGAGGAGGAAAGTTTTCGCGTCGACGTACAGAAGTTGATTGAGCGGGTGCGCGTCCCGGGCGCGAGCGAAGTGCCGCGCGAATATACGGTATGTGTCCTCGGGCTCTATCTCGTAGAAATCCGGGGACACGAGCATCCGTTTGTCCTGCTCGGTGAAGATCACCTTCCACGAGTAGTGGCCTGGGCCGAGCGGGAGGTTTGCCCCCGTCACAAACCTTTTTGCTTTGTAATCAAAGCTGATCCGTTCCATGGAGGTGGGGAGCGCGTTCACGAGCGGTTTGATCACATGCTCCCGGAAGCTCGACGGAAGATAGCGATAGTATTCCGCGACCTTGTACGCGACGTGGGTAGGATACCCCGCAAAGATCTCGTCGCCACCGTCGCCGGTTAGCACCACCTTTACGCGGCTCGCGGCCAACCGGGACACAAGAAAGGTGGGGATCGCGGAGTAGTCCGCGAACGGTTCGTCGAACATGGCCAGAAGTTCCGGGACGGCCGGAACGCGGTCCGCAGTGAGGACCTCTTCCAAGTGTTTCGTCCCGAGAGTTTCCGCAACGAGCCGCGCGTCCGCGGATTCATCGTACGACCGACGGTCAAACCCCATAGTGAACGTCTGGACCGGTACGTTGAGTTTGCGCGCCATGACGGCAATTACGGTCGTGGAGTCGAGCCCCCCGCTCAGCAGCGCGCCTACGGGCACATCCGCGATCATATGGCGCTGAATGGCGGCTTGCAGACGGTCGATCAACTCGTCTTCCGAGAACGCCTCGGGTGAGCTTTCTTGCCCCGCGGCCGGAATGGGAAGATCCCAATACTCGCGGATCTCTAATCCGTTTGCGGAGCAGGTGAGCCAACACCCGGACGGAAGCTTGCGGATCGCCTTGTAGGCCGTGGCCGGCGTCGGGACGTACATTAAGGAAAGATAGTCATATAATGCCTGGAGGTCACACTCCCTGTTCACTCCGGCTTTCAGAACGGCCTTAATTTCGCTTCCAAAAATAAGGTGCTTTCCCGGCTCGTATGCATAGAACAACGGCTTAATTCCAAGTCGGTCCCGAGCGATAAAAAGCCGGTGCCGGTTCGCATCCCACAAAGCGAACGCGAACATGCCGTTGAGCCGACTCACGCACTCCTCGCCCA